>BJFP01000097.1:10939-13117 GCA_014189875.1 Verrucomicrobiota bacterium
ACTAAGGAACCCACACAGCCATGAAACGCCGTCCACTCCACGCACTGCTCGCGCTCGCCGTAGCCTCGTCTTTTGTCGCCTGCGACAAGAAACCCGACGCGTCCGCCAACCCGCCCGCGAAGCCCGCTGAACCTGCGAAACCCGGCGAGCCCGCCAAACCCGCGGAGCCCGCGAAGACCACGGCCACCGAGCCTGCCGCAGCGCCCGCGAACGTATCCGCGATCAGTGCAGCGTACGGTTTCGCCGCGATCCTGCCGAAGGACGTCGAGGCATTCTCCGCAAACTACCGCCTGCACGACCTGTGGGTGAAGCTGAGCACGAGCAACTGGTCAAAGACGCTGCTAAACATGCCGGGGCTGAAGGACGATGCGAAAATCCAGGACATGCTCGCGCAGTGGAATTCGCCGATGGGGATGAAGGGCAGGGACATCTTCGAGGCACTCCTCGGCAATGAGTTCGTGATCGCGAATCCCGCGGGCTTCGGGGAAAAATTCATGCCGTGGATGGATCTCTTCAGCGAAGTCCAGGGCGTCCAGATGCAGCAGATCTTCATGACCGCGATGAGCGGCGGCCAGCCGCCGGACTCGAAAAAAGTTTTCCGCGACGCCGCGCCCGAGCTGATCCCCGCGCTCCTGAAGTGCGACATCCCGCCGGTGCTCATCGCCTCGAAGGCCGTGAGTGCGAAGGTGGACATTGATGGCGGCATGGCCATGGTCCTCGCGAAGCTCGGCGAGCAGCTCCCGCCCGGCGTGGAGATCGGGAAATTCAAGGTCGCGGACAAATACGACTTCCAGAGCATCACCGTGAATGCGGAGAAGCTCGTCGCGGCCCTGCAAGAGGAGAAGATCCGCGCACAGGTCGCGGAAGTGATGGGGGACGAAGCGAAGGCCAAGGCGGCCGTCGAGGCGCTGAAGAAGAAGCGGATCGAAATCGCGTGGGGCTGGGTCGGCGACTACCTCGTCATTTCCCTCGGCACCGATCATTCGCACGTGAAGTTTGCGGCAGGCGACGCCGACAGCGCGCTCGCCATCGCCGCGGTCGCGCGCCGCGCCTCGCAGTTTGCCGACAAGAAGCCGCTCGGCATCTCGTATGCCGGGGCCGCGCTCCTCACGAAGCTGAGCGGCAAGATCGAATTTGCCGACAAATTCAAGAAGCTCTCCGACGAGCTCGCGACGCTGCTCAAGCCCGAGCACATCGCCGCGATGCAGGCCGACGTGAAGAAATTCGAGGGCAAGGTGCAGTCGCTCGTGGCGACGACATTCGACCCGCTCGTCGGCATCGCCTACTGGGACTCCGGCATCCGCGCCGAGGAGTTCGGCGGCGGACGCCAGACGCAGTTCGACACCGCGAAGCCGCTCGCCTTCGCATCGCTCTTCACAAAGACCGTCTTCCTTTTCGCCGACGGACGCAGCAGCTCCGCGAACGACGGAAAGCTCGCCAACCTCATCGAGGACGGCGCGGGAATCCTGTGGGGCTGGTATGAGAAATTCGGCAAGACGATGGTTCCCCCAGACGAGCAGGAAAAGGCCACGATGGCGGAAAAGCTCGCCGTCCCGATGGTGAAGGACGTGTGGGCCTCCTCCCGCAAACTCGCCAAGGCCCTCGGCAATGAATCTGCATTCGTCCTCGATCTGAACGGCACCATGCCGAAGCTCCCGAACGTCCCCGCCGAAGTGGCCGACGGCAAGGTCCCGCGCATCGCGTGGGTCGCCGAGATGAAGGACCGCGCTGCCGTGAGCGAGGCATGGAAGGGCTTTGAGACAGTCATCAAGCAGATCGCTGCGCTCGCACCCGCAGGTGTAACGCCGCGCGCGATTCCCGATCCCGTGATGAAAAAGGACGGCGACCTCGAAATCCACTACATCCAACTGCCTATCCCCACGGATGATCTCCTGCCGCACATCGCCATCTCGAAGGACCGCTGGATCCTCAGCACCTCGCCCAGCCTCTCGAAGGAAATCGCCGCGACGCCAGCTTCCGCCGCCGGCGCACCGCTCGGAGCCGAGGGCCGCATCTCGCTCCCCGCGCTCTGCGACTTCGCCGACGCTTGGGTGAAGCTCGCCGAAAAAGATCCGAACGGCCCTTTCAGCAGCGGCGATGGCCCGAAGATCCGGGCAAACGTCGGCGTTGGCATCCGCCTCGTGCGTGCTGTCCAGTCCGTGGAATGGCGCGTCTTCA
>BJFP01000098.1 GCA_014189875.1 Verrucomicrobiota bacterium
CATTCCTTTGCCTCCATCCCCGGATTCAGGATTATCTGAGAAAGAACGCGAGGCAGGCGGATGCGAGGGAGATGGAATTGAAGAATTGTTGAGTCTTGCGTAAATGCTTAATGGCCCGGAGGGCCAACGGAAATTAGCCGGTGGCGCGAGCCACCGGACCTCGTCCAAAACGGAATCCGCCCCGGAGGCGGCGGTGGGAGCCGGGCTATTTCCGGCGCACCCTCCGGGGCGCGTTCGATTGTTCGGCGGACTGGCGTTTGCGCCTCACGTCTGCAGCAGCAGGGAGCGCACTTCGGTGTGCAGATCGTGGGCGAGAGTTTTGCGGTCGCCGGTGCGGTGTGAGGTGGGGCCGAAGTAGATGTCGAGCACGACGCCGTTTTTTCCGAGGAGGTTCAGAAGGTGCGGGGCGAGGGTCATGTCGCGCCAGTAGGCGACTTCGTCCGCGACGCTGCCGCCGTCGTCGAGCGAGTAGCGCAGCGCGCAGGCGGTGACGGGGCAGCCGAGTTTCACGACCGGATCGAAGAGCGAGCTGCGGAATTGCAGCACGTCGTCCCCGCCGGTGCTGGTGCCCTCAGGAAAAAGTGTGAGCGGCACTCCGGCGTCGAGGCGTTTGCGCATTTGTTCCGACACGTCGGCGACGGCGGTGCGGCGCTCGCGATCCACGAAGATCGTCGCGCCGTGCCGCGCGTAGAGTCCGAAGAGTGGCCAGCGGGCGACTTCCATTTTCGAGACGAATGCGCAGCGGGCGACGGCGCTGAGCGCGACGATATCCAGGTAGCTCACGTGGTTTGCGACGATGAGTCCGGTGTGTGGGATTTCGCCGTGGACGCGGATGCGCAGGCCGATCCATTTCGCGTGACGGAGCGCGACGCGCTGGAGCCAGCGGACGCGTGCGAGGATGCTTTTCCCCGCGCCGCTGAAAAGCAAATCGCCGAGGCAGCCGACTGCGAGTGGAGGGAGCAGCAGTGCGCGCATCGTGGTTCGCACGGTGCCGGAAACGATGCCCATTTTTACGAAAGGAAACGCGCGGAGGTCGCCGCGGGAAGCGAGGTGAGATCGATCAAAGTGAGGAAATCAATCGTGCCGAAATCACGGTCGAGCGCGGGAGCGCCGCAGATTCTCGCGCCGACTGCGAGGTAGGTGCGCAGGAGGCGCGGCGGCTTCGGGCACTCGGCGAGCGGTGCGGCGGCCGGTGCGGCGGCCGGCAGCGCGAACGCCGGGAGCGGCGCGGTGCGGAAAGGTTCGGGCGCGAGAAAGTCGGGCGCGAGCTGTGCGAACATGGCGTGGCCGAGCGCGGCGTCCTGCGATGTGAGCGAGCTGCAGCCAACGAGGTAGCGGGCGCCGCGTTCTCGCGCGTAAGCGGCGATGCCGCGCCAGAGCATGTCGAGCACAGTACCGCGGCGGTGATCCTGGTGGACGCACGCGCGGCCGAGTTCGACGATTTTGCTGCGGAAAGGCTCGAAGGGTGTGAAGTCAAACTCCTGCGCGCTGTAGTAGCCGTGCCCCGCGGCGGCCATCGGGCCGGTCTGAAGGCGGTAGGTGCCGACGATTTTCCCCGTGGCGATGTGCTCGATGATGAGGTGGTCGCAGGTGGCGTCGAAGCGATCC
Organism: Verrucomicrobiota bacterium; assembly: GCA_014189875.1. Taxonomy (GTDB): domain Bacteria; phylum Verrucomicrobiota; class Verrucomicrobiia; order Chthoniobacterales; family Chthoniobacteraceae; genus SXWH01. The sequence continues at coordinate 1,609 of BJFP01000098.1, forward strand.
GAGTCGAGCTGTGTGTGCCAGCTTTCGCTGAGGCCTTCCCGGAGCTCGACGTTGAACACCTCGAAGCGCAGGCGCTGCGCGGCGAGGATGTCGTCCTCCGTTGTGGCCAAGCGGGTGCGGTAGTTCACCCGCGTGACGGGGATCTGCGACTCGGACAAGCGGGCAATTCGTGGTGCAGCACCGGTGTCCGGAGGTGCTGCGGGTTGCAGGGTCTGTGCGGTGAGGCTCATGCGGGATGCGTCCATGCAGCATACCAATCCCGTGGGCGGATCAAATGAAGATTGGGTGTCCGGCGTGTGCCGTACTTGTGAACAGACGCAGCGGAAAGGGGGCGTCTTGAGACGCGCGGCGTTGCGCGCCTTCGTCAGCGGCCGCCCTGGCCCTGCATCATGCCGCCGAAGCCGCCCTGGCCCTGCCAGCCTTCGGGCCTTGCCCACGGGATGCTGGAGACGCGCTCGTCGTCCGTGCGCTTGTCGTTGCTGGCGCAACCAGCGATGCCGGCGGCGAGGATGAGGAGGAGGATGCGAATGAAGGGAGTCATGGGATGTGGTCTTATCGCGCGGGCAGATCGCCCAATCCGGGAACGCCCGCTGGCGGTGCCGACGGTGCGTTGGGCGCGGAGTTCCGAGGCGCGTTCGAGTCTGCGGGTGCGGGCTCTTCGCGCACCCTGTCGTCGCCCGTGTAGATGACTTCATCGCCGGGCTGGACATACACGCCCCTCGCGAAGCTCGACGGGATGATGTCCGCGACGGACTGCGAGGCTTCGACATTGATGATGCGCACCTTGCCGATGGCCTGGCCGCCGCGGGTGACGATGAGAATCTTGTTGGCGGCGGCACCCCTCTTGTCGCCGAGGCTCACGACGCAGAAGCCCCATCCTGCGTTGACCGCGAGCACCTGGCCGCGGGTGCCTTTGATCATGATATTCTGAATGTAGCGGTTCAGATGCGTCGTCTGATCGGCGATCTTTCCCTCGGCCTTCTTCTGCTGCTTGGAAAGGTCTTCGATGACGATCTTCTGCGAGGCGACATCGTTTTCCAGAGCGGCCACCTTCGCGGTGAGATCCTTTTTGCCCTGCACCAAGTCGTTGAGATCTTTCAGGAGCTCTTCGGGAGTCTTTTCGCCGAGCGCGGCTTTGAATTTTTCGAAGCTCTCCTTGATGGCCGCATACTGCGCTTCGACGTCCGCCTTTTTCTGGAGCGTGTCCGCGAGTTCGGTCTTCGTCTTGGCGAGTTCCGCCTCCGTCATCGCCAGCTTGTCCTTGGCCGTCGCCAAGTCGGCCTGCGTCGTCGCGAGAACCTCCTCCGTTTCCTTGAGCTTCTGTTGGGTCTTTTTCAGCGTTGCCCGTTTCTCCAGCAACTCCTCGTGATCCATCTTCGCCGTCGCCTGAAGCTTCTCGACGAGCTCCTTCGTTTTGAAGCCGAAGAAGATCGCGGCCAGCGCAATGAGGATGGTGAGGCCGGAGAAGATTTTTGCTGCCATAGGATCAGTGCGGGTAATGGGTGGGTAAGCCGGAGATGTGACAATCGTGACGCCGGGGTGCAACGTCAAAACTGTGCGCGACAGCGGTTGTATGCGCGTGAGAATTTTATTGGCAAGGGCTTTTGCAAAAAAATTCCTAAGATTTCATTTTACCAGCGCGCGGCCCGTGTGCTTCTCTCCGCGCTCCGTCAGGGACCATGGATGGAAGGCTGGCGAACCCCGCCAGAGCCGGAAGGCAGCAACGGCAGCCTGCCCTTCCTTGTCGTGGTTCCCTGACGGAACTTTTTTTATGCGGGATGGGAAAAAACGGGAGGCGCGGTGTGCTGCTGCTCCGGCTTTGGACGTTGAGCGGTGGACGTTGGATGTTGGACGGTGGATGTTGGACGTTGACCGCCGTTTCCGCTTCCCCTCGCGCTGCGAGTTGGCGCACTTTCCCCGGCCATGCTTCGCCGAGGCTCTTTGATTTACGCACTCCTGGTCTTTCTCGCCGGCGCTTCGCTCATGCGCGAAGCGGCGCTCGGCAGGCTGCCGCGATTTGACGAGACGTGGTGGGCCTTCCTCGCGCAGCGCGGCACGCCGAAGGCCGCAACCTCGAAGCTCACGCTCGTCGAGATCACCGGCGACACCCTTTCCAAGCACGCGTGGCCGTGGAAGGCGGACGACTTCGCGCTCTTTTTTCATGCCGTGCTGCCGTTCAATGCCGCCGTACTCGCCGTGGAGCCGCCGCTGAATTCCGGGCGCGACTCCGTCGCCGAGGCCGATCCCGTCTTTGAAAAAATGCTGCACGACCACGTCCTCCGCAGCCCGAAGCTCGTGCTCGGCGGGCGGCTCGGCGTCTCGCCCGAGCCCGACGCCGTGCAGGATCTCCAGCCCATGCCCGTGCTCCGCAAAGTGCGCGGCGACCTCACGCGCGTGCCGGATTTTGCCGCAGTCGAAACGTGGGCCGAGGAGACGCTGCGCCTCACCACGCAGCCGGGCTGGACGAACATCCCCGAGCGCGCCGAACGCGATCCGCGCGGCTGGTGCCCGCTCGTCCTGCGCTACCGCGGCCAGCCCGTTCCCACGATGGTGCTCCAGCTCGCGATGCACTTGGAAAAAGTCACGCTCGACGAGGTCGAAGTCGTCCTCGGTTCGCACATCGCGATCGGCAAATCGCGCACGCTGCCCATTGATGAGTCCGGCCGCATGTTGCTGAACATCGGCGCGGAATTCCAGCGCGTCACGTACGACGATCTGCTCCTCAGCCGCGAGCAACTCGACCGCCGAGAGAAGCCCGTGAAGCAGCCCGAGCTTTTCACCGACCGCATCGTCCTGCTCGCGCGCACCGACTCCGATGCGCGCACCGTCACGCTGCCCGGCGGACGCACCGTTTCACCCGGCGAATTCGTCGCCGCCGCATTCGCCACCGTGGAGATCGGCGCATTTCCGAAGCGCATCGGAGTGTGGTTCGACTGGACGCTCGTCGGCATCGCCTCCTTCCTCGCGCTGTGGATCCGGAAATGGCGCCCGATGCTCACCATTCTCATCACGCTGCTCATCCTCACCGCCTGCGCCAGCGGCGCGTGGTGGATTTTTCAGTCACGGCAGATCCTGCTCCCTGCGCTCCTGCCGCTGGGCCTCGCCGTGTGGGTGCTGCTGCTGCGCCTCGTCGCGCGGCGCATCGAGAAAATCATCGCGTTTTGAAACCGGCGCGCTATGCGGACGGATGTGCGCGGTTGCCGGTGTCGGTTGCGGGATGCCCGCCGCGCCTCGGGGTTCGATAAATTTCAATGTCCACATTTCACTTCACCAACCTCACCGGCGGCGCCGAGATCGGCGCAAACTGCTACTCCATCGAGACCGGCGGGCATCGCATCCTCCTCGACACGGGATCCCACCCGAAAAAAGCCGGCACCGCGGGGTTGCCACAGCTCGGGCTTGTGCCGGACGATTCCGTGGATGCGATCATCATGTCGCACGCGCACCAAGATCACATCGGATCGCTGCCCGTCGCGATGCGGCGGCATCCGCGCGCGCCTGTCCTGATGACCGAGCCGACGCGGCTGCTCGGCGGCATCATGCTGCACAATTCCGTGAACGTCATGCTCGCCGAGCAGGCCTCGGGATCCGGGCACGCGCCGCTTTTTTCCCACCGCGAAGTGGACTCCGGCGAGCGCCGCTGGCTCGCGCGTCCGCTGCGGCAGAAATTTGATCTCACCGGCGAGCGCGTCGGCCCGGGGGATGCCGCGGAAGTCACCGTCGAATTCTCCGACGCCGGCCATATTCTCGGCTCCGCCGGCACGCTCCTGCGCAGCGGCGGGCGCACGCTTTTCTACGCGGGCGACGTGCAGTTCGACGACCAGAACATCTCGCCCGGCGCGGACTTTCCGGACTTCGCGAAGGAGCCGTGCGACGTGATGATCATGGAGAGCACCTACGGCAGCCGCGCGAGGCCCGAGGGCTTCACGCGCGCAGGCGAGACGGAGCGGCTTGCGACGGCAATCGAGGCCGTCTTCGCGCGTGGCGGCTGCGTGCTCATGCCGCTTTTTGCACTGGGAAAAACGCAGGAATTTCTCTCGATCTTCCACGGACTGCGCGCACGCGGACGCCTCCGCCGCGACTGCCCGATCTACATCGGCGGCCTCGGCGCGAAGCTCACCGAAACGTATGACAAACTCGCGCGCAAGACCCCACGCCTCCAGCCAAACCTCGATCTGCTGAACGACGTGGCACCCTTCGTCGTGGGCGCCCAGAATCTCGCCGACCTGCGCGTGCGCCCGCGCCGCATCTTCGCGCTCAGCAGCGGTATGATGACGGAAAAGACGCTCTCAAACGTCTTCGCGCGGCAGTTCCTCAGCACGCCGGAAAATTCAATCTTCTTCGTCGGCTATGCGGATCCCGAGTCGCCCGCCGGCAGGCTGCGCGCCGCGGGCACGGGCGGAAAGATCTCACTCGGCCCCGATCATCCCGAGGAGACCGTGCGCTGCGGGATCGAGCCGTTCAATTTCAGCGCACACGCCTCGCGCGAGACCATCCGCGCCTACGTGAAGCGCGCAAAGCCGCGCAAGCTCATCTTCGTCCACGGCGATCCCGAATCGTCCAAGTGGCTCGCCGACGCCGCGCGCGAAGACCTGCCCGGCACCGAAGTCCTCACGCCCGCGCCGGGAGTTCGTGTGGAGTTGTAGCGGCGTCTTGTTTGGACGTTCGATGTTGCGTGCTTATCCGGTTGCCTGACACGCTGCGAAGAACAGACTCTTTGGAAGGCGGGAAGGCGGGAAAAATGTGCAGGAAACGATCCTTTTCTGCCTTCCTGCCTTCCAAATCTGCTTTGTGTCAAGCAACCGGATATGCAGGCGATGTTGGACGTGAAACCTGAATCCGGGGATGGGGGCAAAGGAATGGGGGCAAGGGAATGAATGCCAGAATCTTGCGGGAAGAATCACGCTCACCCATCGGGTGACGCGTCCGGAATTCGTAACCTCTGCTTCCCTATTCCTTTGCCCCCATTCCTCTGCCATCCATTTCCGTTTTTAAGTTAAACGTTTAACGTTGAGCCCGCCGCAGGCGCGTTCTGAATCTTGGATGGCATTCAGAACTCGCTGAGCCGCTGCGCGGGGCCAAACGTTTAGCGTCAAACGTTTAACATTCAACGAGCAGGGCTCAGCCCTTCGCCTCGTCCTCGTGCCGATGCGCCGTCATCCGCATCGCGACGAAGTAGAGCACGCACACCGCCACAATCGCGATGATGATCCAGATCGCCTCGTGCTTCACCGCGCGGATCAGCCCGCCGAGATCCACGCCGACTCCTTTTTGCAGCGCACCGAGTTCCACCGCATTCAGCTTCGCGCCCACGCGTCCGCCGAGCCACGCGAGCACGCCGCACCAGATCGCCGATCCAAAAATCGTCAGCGCGCTGAAGCGTGCAAAATTCATCCGGATGATCCCCGCGGGAATCGAGATGAGATGCCGGATCACCGGCAGCAGCCGCGCGAAGAAAATCCCGCCGGTCTCGTAGCGGTGCATGAAGCGCTCGGCGCGTGCTACCTTCTTTGGCGGGAGGAAAATGTAGTTCCCGTAGCGCCCGATGATCCGCCGCCCGACGACCCGCGCGACGAGATACGTGATCGCCGACCCGAGCCACGATCCGAACGTCCCCGCAATCACCACGCCGGTCAGCGTCATGTGCGCATCCTGCCCGCCGTACGCCGCGAGGATCGCCGCAGGCGGGATCACGATCTCGCTCGGCACGGGAAAAATGGAACTTTCCATCGCCATGAGGACGATCACGCCGATGTAGCCCCAGCCATGAACCCAGTGAAACCAGACTTCGATCAAATGTTGCATCTCCTGCTGGTCTAGCAGCCAGCCCGATCCCGGCAAGCAGCAACGTAGCCGCGGCGGCATCCTCTTTTGGTGTTTGTTGTTGGAAGTTTCGAGTTGGGCGGTTGGCCCCGCGCAACGGCCCTGCGCCTTATGAGCGGGTTCCCGGACACCGGAGGCGCCTGCGGCGGGCCAAACACCGAACGCCAAACACCGAATGAGGACGGTAGCTGCACCGCGCTCGACTTTGCCGCGCCGCGCTCTCCGTGTGCTCTGTGGTTAAAATTGCGGCCAATCCCATCATCCGCGTTCTTGCGGAGACGCGCGCGCGCCCCTAGCTTCGCCGCCCTTTTATTATGTCCGACGAACGCAAGACCATCGAGCAGCGACACCAGATGACCGACATTGAGCGGCTGCGCCACAGCGCGGCGCATGTGCTCGCCACGGCCATCCTCCGCATCTGGCCGGACGCGCAATTTGCCGCGGGGCCGCCGGTGGAGAATGGCTTTTACTACGACGTGGATTTGAAGCACCGCATCTCGCCGGAGGATTTCGCGCGCATCGAGGAGGAGATGAAAAAGGAGATCAAGGCGAACAACGTTTTCGAGCGCACGGCGGTGTCGCGCGCGGAGGCGGTGGTGCTGGCGGAAAGCGGACGCCTCGGCGGTCTCGGCGAGCGGCCGGGCAATCCGAGCAAATTCAAAATCGGCAACCTCGCGGACATCCCGGAGGGCGAGGAAATCTCGCTCTTCCGCAACGGCGACTTCCTCGACCTGTGCGCCGGGCCGCACGTCATGCGCACGGGGAACATCGGCGCGTTCCGGCTCACGCACGTCGCGAGCGCCTACTACAAGGGCGACGAGAAAAACCCGCAGCTCCAGCGCATCTACGGCACCGCGTTCAAGAACAAGACGCAGATGGACGAGTATTTCACGATGCTCGAGGAGGCGAAGAAGCGCGACCATCGCAAGCTCGGCAAGGAGCTGGAGCTTTTCACCTTCGACGACGACGTGGGCCCCGGCCTGCCGCTCTGGCTGCCGCGCGGCACGGTGCTCATCGAGGAACTGGAGAAGCTCGCGAAAGAGACGGAGTTCGCCGGCGGCTACGACCGCGTGCGCACGCCGCACCTCGCGCGCGAGAATATGTACCTCACGAGCGGACATCTGCCGTATTACGAGGACTCGATGTTCCCGCCGATGGAACTCGACGAGGAGCGCGGACAGCGCGAGCCCATCGTGAAGGCGCGCGCCGAAGCGCTTGAAGTGCTCGCCACCTTCGTGCGTGATCGTCTCGAAGACACGCGCAACATTTCTCCCGAGGATCCGGAGATCCTCACGCGCATCAAAGCCGCGATCGACGGCGACACCGCGACAGCCGAGGTGAAGGAGGCATTCAAGAATTTGCAGAAGGCCGACACGCAGCTCGCGTTCGTTCCAGCGCCGAAGAAGTACTACCTCAAGGCCATGAACTGCCCGCACCATCACAAGCTCTTCGGAGCGGTGCCGCGCAGTTACCGCGACCTTCCGCTGCGCCTCGCCGAATACGGCACCTGCTACCGCTACGAGCAGAGCGGCGAACTTTTCGGCCTCATGCGCGTGCGCGCGATGCAGATGAATGACGCGCACATCTACTGCACCGAGGAGCAGTTCGCATCGGAATTCCAGGCCGTGAACGAGATGTATCTGAAGTACTTCAGCATCTTCGGAATCGAGCGCTATCAGTTCCGCTTCAGCACGCACGACCCGAAGGAACTCGGGAAGAAATTCGTGGACCAGCCCGAGCTCTGGCTGAAGACCGAGAAGATGGTGCGCGACGTCCTCGTCGCGTCCGGCGCACCTTTCGTCGAGGTGCCGAATGAGGGCGCATTCTACGGGCCGAAGATCGACATCCAGATTTGGAATGTCATCGGCAAGGAATTCACGCTCGCCACGAACCAAGTGGATTTCGCCGTGCCCGCGCGCTTCGGCCTCACCTACCGCGACCGCGACAACACGGACAAGACGCCGCTCTGCATCCACCGCGCGCCGCTCGGCACGCACGAGCGCTTCATCGGCTTTCTGATCGAGCACTACGCCGGCAATTTCCCGCTCTGGCTAGCGCCCGAGCAGGTGCGCGTGCTCACCTTCGGCGCGGAAGAACCGCTCGTCGTCGCCGCCAAGGCGCTGGTCGCCGAACTCCGCGCCGAGGGCGTGCGCGCTGCGCTCGACATCACATCCGACCCCATCAAGGCGAAGGTCGCGAACGCCGAGCAGATGAAAGTCCACCACATGCTCGTCATCGGCCCGCGCGACCTCGAAGCCGGCAACGTGAGCGTGCGAGTCCACGGCAAAGGCCACCTCGGCGCGAAGCCACGCGGGGAAGTGATTGCGGACATCCTTGCGGCGATCAAGGAACGGCGGGCTTAAAATTTACGCTGCGGTGTCCGTTTAGCAGACCGTTGGAAAACCAATTTGGCGCGATGTAACGCGGGCAATCCTGCCCGCGCAGCGGGGATGCGGACAGGATTGTCCGCATTACGCCGCGTTTCCGGCGCGTTTTTTCGGCGCGTTTTTTAGCAGGCCGTCAGAGGGGATGGGACAGGCGATTACCTGCCGCGGACCTTGTTTTCGTTCCGGCGCTCCGGCGCCTTGTGTTTCGTCGCTCTCACGCTCTTTGGCGTGATTTTCGCGCCTTTGGGATTGGCGTTCTTTGCGGGCTTTGCGTCGCTTTTGCTTTTCTTTGCCGGGGTGGTTTTGGCCATCCGGGAAAATTGTGCCCGGATATGAAGCGAGCGAGGATATTTTCCGGAAACGTCGTCAGCTCTACCTCCGCGGCTTGACGCCTTTCCCGCGTCCGCCATTCTCCGCGGCCCGATGAAGCTCGACGCAACACTCATTCGCAAGATCGCCGCCAAGGTCGGCACGCCGTTCTGGTTTTACGACGCCGCGGTGCTCCGCCAACGGATCGCCGACATCAAATTCATGACCAGCGCGCAGGGCGTTCAGGCGCGCTTCGCGATGAAGGCATGCCCGGCCACGAAGGTGCTGCGCGAGATGGCCGCGGCAAATATTTGGATTGATGCCGTGAGCGGCAACGAGGCGCTGCGTGCATTGCGTGCGGGCCATGCGCCGGGGAACAATCCGCCCGTGGTGTGCTTCACCGCCGACGTATTCCGCGACAACGCGCTCGATGTAGTCCTTCAAAACAACCTGCTGCCGAACATCGGATCGCCCGGCATGATCCGTCAGCTCGCCGCAGCGGGCTATCGCGGCCCCGTGAGCATCCGCGTGAATCCCGGCTTCGGTCACGGCCATGTGAACACCTGCGACACCGGCGGGCCTTCCTCGAAGCACGGCATCTGGCATGGTGACCTGATCGCGGTGAAGGACGCCGCACTCGCCGCGGGGATGAGCGTCACGATGCTGCACGCGCACATCGGCAGCGGGCCGAAATTTGAGGAGCTGCACGAAAATCTCACGCGGCTTGCGCTCGAGTTCCGCGAACTGATCCCGCACTTCCCGCAGCTCACCGCTGTGAGCCTCGGCGGCGGCATCCCGCACAATTACCGCGACCGCGACGCGCAGGTTCCCATCGAGCCGCTGCGCGAACTTTTTACCTCCTGCCACCAGCGCATCAATGTCGCGGCGCGTCGCGACATCCGCCTCGAAATCGAGCCCGGCCGCTATTACGTCGCGCCAAGCTGCACGCTCATCGCGCAGGTGCATGACATCAAGCGCACGCAGAGCAATGCGAAGGGCAGCGGTGCGACTTTCGCGATGGTGGATGCGGGCTTTGTGGATCTCGTGCGCCCCGCGATGTACGGCAGCTACCACCAGATCGAGGTGCTTGGAAAAGAGCACGACGATCCGAACCAGCAGCGCGAACCCATCGTCGTCGCCGGCCCGCTCTGCGAGAGCGGCGACGTCTTCACGCGCGGCGGTGCCGACGAGGAACTCGTCCCGCGCCTGCTCCCGCGCCCGGTGCCCGGCGACCTCCTCGCGCTGCGCGATGCGGGTGCGTACGGCTACGCGATGAGCAGCAACTATAACTCCATCGGTAAGGCCCCGCAGGTCTGGGCCGAGCTGGATGGCACGGTGGAAATCATCAGCCGCCGCGAGACCATCGAGGACATCCTGAAAGCCGAGACCAGCGAAAAACTGTAGCCGCCGGGGGAACGAGGCGGGCCGATTTTTCCCCTCGCTCCGCGCGCGATCCGCAGCCTGCCCCAGTCCGCCCGCACCGCGAAGCTCCGCCGTTGGATGTTGAATGTTGAATGTCCGATGTTGGATGTTCACCGCATTCCCGTGCGCATCCTCATCGCTCCCGACAAATTCAAAGGATCGCTCTCCGCACCCGCGGCGGCGGAGGCCATCGCGCGCGGGCTGCGCAGCGTGTGGCCGGATGCGCAGCTCGACCTCGCGCCAATTGCGGACGGTGGCGAGGGATTCACGGAGGCGCTGAAAGTCGCGCTCGGCGCGGAGTGGGTGAATGTCGCGAGCGAGGACGCGCTCGGGCGGGCCATCGCCGCGAGGTACGCGTGGCTGGATGGCGAGCGGCTTGCGATTTTGGAAATTAGCGAGGCCAGCGGACTGCACAGGATCGCGCCCCATGAGCGCGATCCGCTCCGGGCGGACACTTTCGGCACGGGCATCCTCATCGCGCACGCGATTGCGCGCGGTGCGCGGCGCATCCACGTCGGCCTAGGAGGAAGCGCGACGACAGACGGCGGTGCGGGAATGGCGCGCGCGCTGGGATTCCGCTTCCTCGATGGCGAAGGCCGTGATTTTCCCGCTGCGCCCGGCGCGCTGCAATCGGTCGCGCAAATCGTGCGCCCGGCCGATCGGGTGCTGCCCGAAATTTTCGCCGCGTGCGACGTGCAGAATCCGCTGCTTGGCGAACGTGGTGCGGCACGCGTGTACGGCCCGCAGAAAGGCGCGGATGCCGCGGCTGTCGCGCTGCTCGACCGCGCGCTCACGCGGCTCGCCGATGTGTGCGCGGCGGATCTCGGCTGCGATCATCGCGATGTGCCCGGCTCCGGTGCGGCGGGCGGCCTCGGCTTCGGGCTGCTGACTTTCTGCAATGCAAAGATCCGCCCCGGTTTCGAGATGATCTCGGAGACGCTGCACCTCGGCAAGCGCATCGCCGCCGCCGATCTCGTGATCACGGGCGAGGGACGCATTGACGATCAGACGCTCGACGGCAAAGGCCCCGCGGGAGTCGCCGCGCTCGCGCGCAGTGCGGGCAGGCTCGTGATCGCATTTGGCGGAGCGATCACGGCGGTAGCGGAGGACTCGGGGGTATTTGACGCGCTCATCCCCATCGCCGACCGCCCGCTCACGGTCGCGGAGGCGATGGCCGAAGCGGCTCCGCTGCTCGAACGTGCAAGCCGGCGTACCGCGCAGCTCATCCGGTTTCCATAGGCAGATGGGGCGAATGGCGGATGCTCGTGCGGCGCACGGGTTTGAAACCTGCGCTCCGCTGCTCCGCGCGTGGAAAAGCAAAACGGGCTTCCCCGCGAAGGGAAGCCCGTTTTGAAATTTGAAGACGGATGCTGTCCGCCCTGCGTGACTACTTCTTCTGATCGGCCGGATCGTCAGGAACGTTGATGCTGTTGATGCCGGAGCTGACGAGGATGTTGATGATGTTCTTCGCGTCCTTGACCGCCTCGTCCTTCTCATCGCCCTTCGAGAGTTCGTTCACTTTCTTGATCAGCTTGCCGAAGCGGAGCTGGAGG
>BJFP01000099.1 GCA_014189875.1 Verrucomicrobiota bacterium
AATCGTGGCGGCAGGCGGTCAGCTCGTACGTGAACCGCAGCCGGAAGATGGCGATGCACCGCATCTGGCCATGTGCGTGGACACGGAGGGAAATGAAATTATGCTCACGCGGAAGCGCCCGTAAAGGAGCGGTCCCCTGCGAGGGTAATTTGCGCGGCGCGTGCGGCCTCTTGCGGGGCTTTATCCGTGAACTGCGATCTTTCCGGGACGGTGTTACTTCATCCGGAAAAAGTGCGCTTGAATGCGGGACTGCAAGGAATTCGCTTCCGCGCCCGCCGCACCGCAAACGGTCAGAATGCGGACGGCTATCGGGGAGTGAGGGGGTATGGTGTCTTCGGGTTCAGCCGCGCGCCGATTTCCTCCAGCGCCACTTTCAAATCTGCCCCGGCCTCCGATGTCTTTCCAAGACCGTTGAATGCGCGCGCTCGGCGGATGAGCCACGAACTCTTGATGCGCGAGTCCTGCAATTCCGGCTCGATGACTTTCAGCGCCTCGGCAAACTGCCCGGCGTCAATCAACGCCTCCACCCGTTCGATCCCGAGCACGCCGGCGCCGGTCTCCGCAATCCCCTCGTCCAGTCCCGCGACACGTTCCTTGTGCGCCTTGAGGCGGCGCTGGATGTCGCTGCGCATGAGATACCACTCGGGGTTCTGGCGGTGCAATTTCAGCGCGGCGTCGCAATCCTCGAGCGCCTTCCTGTTTTCGTTCTGTGAAAGGAGGATTTCCGCCCTGAGCATCCGCAGCGAAGCAATATCCGCCGGCTCCTCCGTCTTGAGCGCAAGCCCGCGTGCGACAGTCGCCATGGCGTCCGAGGGCTTGCCGCCAAGAAAAAGAACGCGCGCGAGTTCGCGCTGGATCCCCACCGATCCCGGAGCAAGCGCAGCGGCCCGCTCCAGATCCTTCGTGGCTTCCGGGATCTTGCCGAGGACACGGTATTCGACCGCGCGCTCCGAGAGCAGATCCGCGGTAACGCCGGTCTTGTTCATCCGCTCGGTGAGTTCCTCGATTTCGTGCTCCGGGCCCTCGTGCGCGATGGCTGCAAAGGGAGCGATGCAACCAAGCGCGGCGAGCCAGAGATGGACGGCGGCGGGGCGCATCAGTCCTTGATGACGAGCGTGGGGCTCAGAAGAAAATCCGCACGGTCCGCGCTGCTGGCATGGCCCTCGATGGCGAGCACGTTGACGCCGTCCTTGAGATACCTTTTCGGGTCCGGGAGCACGAAGTACTGGCTGCCCTTCTGCTCGCGCGCCTTCACGTTTTGCGCACTGCGCCCGCTGCTGCGCGCAACGCCGCTGCGCGCGACTTCCCTGCCGTTGATGTACGCGATGAACCCGTCGCTGAAATCAATCTGCAAGCCCATCTCCGTGATGCGATCCACCTGCGCGATCTCGAACTCCCTCCGCGCGTAGAGCACCGTGTGCGTGCCCCGCATCCCGCGCACATCCGTGCGAAAAACCGCCTTCCCGTGGCCAAACGCCGCCGCCCCGGTCTTCCAGCCATCGGCTGCGAATCCCGCCTGCGTCCAATCCTTCCCCCGCACCGGCAGCTCAAAGGTGTATCGCCACTCAGCGCCCAGCGGCACGACGGCCTTGTGACCCACCGTGGGGGCGGCGGCGACTCTCACGGGGCTTGCTGGCTTCTTGTACTCCGGCGGCATCCAGGGCAGCGCGATCCGCACGGGCGTCACGCTGCCGCGCTTGACGATGCTAAAAATGTCCGACTGCACGCCTTCGCGATTGATCATCCGGGCGGTGAGCGTGTCGCCTTTCACATCCACCAACACCGAGCCGTGCTCGAGCACGATGCTGCGCATCACCGGCATCGAGCCATTGCGCCCGAGCGTCTGGCCCGCGTTCCCGGCCACCACCTGCACCGTGCCCTCGTGCGCCTTGATGCCCTTGCTCTTGCGATACGCTCCGTCGCCAGCCGGGTCGCCGTCTCCGTCATCGAGGATCGCATTGTCCGAGACCGTCGGCGTGCCGTAGGCGCCATCCATCAGCATTGAGCGCTCGTAAATATGCGAGTGCCCCGTGAGTACCAGATCCACCCCGCCCGCCTCAATGATGGGCATGATGAGCTTCCGCATCTCCGTGAGGTCGGCCTCCTTGTCGCTGTCGTGGCTGCCCTTCGTGTAGGGCGGATGATGCCAGAACGCGACGAGCCAGTCAGCCTTCGTCTTTTCGAGATCCGCCTTGAGCCAGTTCGCCATCGGGTCGCCCGGCTTGCGGCTGAGGTCGTGTGAATCGAGGCAGATGAAATGGACGTTCGCGTAATCGAATGAATAATACGCCTCCGTGCCCGATGCCACGCCGCCCGTCTCGCCGCGCGTCGGCACCACATACGCATCGTAATACGGCCCGATCCCCGTCTTCCCGCTCGACGTCGCGCCCTCGTGATTTCCCATCGCCGGCCAGCAGACCTTGTTGCGCAGCGTGCGCTCGTACATTTCAAAAAACCGCGTCTGAAACTCCACGTCGCGCCCCGTGTTGTAAGCCATGTCCCCCACATGCAGCCAGAAATCCAGCGGCTGCTTCTCCGCCGCCACCGTCCTCAGCATCGCCTCGTGCACCGCAACCTGCGGCGCCCGCCCCGTGCCGCTGTCGCCGATCACCCAGAATCTCACCGGCCGCTCGATGCCCGGCTTTGGATGGGTGGAAAACTGATAGGACGCATCCTCCGGCGTCAGCCTCTTCGCGCCGTCAAACACCGCGTAATAGTAAGTGGTCCCCGGCTCCAGATCCTTGAGCTTCGCCTCGTATTGAAACGTCCCCACCGGCGCAGAGTGTAACTTGGGAAGAGCCAGATTCCATGGCGTCATCAGCGCCTCCCATCCCGGCGCCACCGGCTGCGACTTCGCTCCCAGCGACGCCCGCACCACGATCCCGCCGGCGCGCACCTCTTCGTCGAACCGGCCCGGCTCTTTCCCAAAACGCACCACAGGCTCGATCGGCCCCTGCGTCCGCCAGACCACGTGCATCAGCGTCGGGCTGGCAAATTGCAAATACGGCGTGCGGGAAAATGGCTCGGGTGGATTCGCCGCATGCGCACCCAGCGCCAGCACGACCGCGAGCACCGGCGCACAGTGCCCGCGTGAGATTGTTTTCCAAAGTGACATCCCCGCAATCCTAGTGGACGCCGGGCGGCAGAGTCCACGCTTAAGGACTCGATGCGGGCTGTTCAAGAGGCCCCGCTCAGCCCATCGCTGAATAAAGCGTTCCAAAACCCACACCATTGCTGCTAGAAATTTGCTTTCGCGCCCGGCGCACGGTGGACGGTGGACGGCCAGAGCGGAGATCGGCGTCGGGGAGCGAAGGGAGAAAAGAGGATGAAGTGCGCTGGTGACGCTGCTCCGCACAGGAGATTTTCTGAGGCTGGATGCGGTTGCGGAGAGTTTCATGCGCTCAAGCGTTGTTCGCGACAATGATGCCCCGATCCGCTGTGCCAAGCATCTTTTCGGCAGCGGCTTTTCTGGCGCGGTGCTCTTCATGGCCTCAATCGGAATCGAGGACGAGGATGGAGCCGTCTTGCGGCGGATCTCGGCCGGATTGGCGGACTCGGTGCGCTGGTCGAACAGGTCGGCGCATGGCTCCGCATCCTCGGTAGCAATTCGTTCGCGGATTGCCTGCCACGGTGGTTCCCACCCGGCCTTCACATTGTGAAATGACGCCCTGACGCGCGTTATATGGATTTGAGCAGCGGACCCTCGTTCGCCCGCTCGTACGCGCCTCGGATTCCTTCCGACCGGCGCTCACCCAACCATCCACCCAAAGGAGGCAACCACCATCATGTTCAACATCATCAACATTATCTTCACCATACTGCTCTGGACAATCTTCGGCGCAGTGATCTGGGCCATCGCTCCGATCATTCAGAAGCTCATCGAGGCCGCGCAGCATGTTCACCACTTCTTCCAGTAGCGCGGAAGACGAACAACAGAAAGGAGGCCGCATGGCGCATCCCGTCACTACTCACCCCGCCTCGAACGCCCGCTCATCACGGCGCTCTATCATGCCGCAAAGGCCCAGCGCATCCCGATGACGCGGCTTGCGTCGTCACTGGTGCGTGAAGGGCTGGAACGCATCGCAGACCCCACGAGCAGCGAAACCGCGTTCGTCCGCGAGGAACCGCAGACACCACCGCAGCCGGTGCAAAAATAGTCCGGCTGCAAATCCACATCACCGACGAGAAAGCCCCGCCACTTCCGGCGGGGTTTTTCGTTTTCACCGCAAACCCAAACCAGAAAGGAACCCCACACCATGGCCGTCATTCTCTAAATGACCTATATGAAGAAACTCGGGCTGCCCAATTACAGCAGCCACTCGTGCGCGGCCTTTTTTCGCGGCCGCTGTTGAATGCTCATCGCGAAGGTGGCCGTAGGTTTTCATTGTCAGCGCTCCGCCGTCCTTGTGTCCGAGCCGGCGGGAGACGGTGGGAATATCTACACCGGCTTCGATGCAGGTGGTAGCGAACAGATGGCGGAGATCGTGGTGAACGATTCGCGCAAAAGCGAAAATCAAGTCGTTCATTGCGATGCCGCGATTACGCCGCAGTCTGAACAGCGGGAGAGGAGGAAGCTTTTGCGAGTAAGCGATGCAGTGTTCGCAGCGGTGCTGTCCTTTCCTCACGCCGTCCCGTGTTTCATCACTGTGAGATTCTGGGCCGGTGGCACCGGTGAAAAGTCAACTCGCCGGGCCGCAAGGCGCTTATGTTCGTCCCGGTGTTTGCTGTAACGCTCCAGCAGCAGCTTGCCGCCATCCTTGTGGCCCGGCCAATCCGCCACCGTTGGAATATCGACACCGCACTCGATGGCCGTTGTTGCGAAAACTTCGCGCATATCGTGATGGGTCACATTCGGGATCCCGATGGTTTTGGCCGCTGCGGTCAGTGATCCTCTCGCCTCGCAAACGCGGAGCACTGGCTCATTTAGTGGCACATTGCCGCGTCTGACCTTCAGTCGTTCCAAGAGCACCTTTGCAACGTCGATCAGTTGCACCTTGCGCGTTTCCCCATTTTTCGTGACGCGAAAAGTGACCGTCTCCCCGACAAAATTTACGTCGCTCCACACCACGTTTGCCGCTTCGGTTTTTCGCGCGCCGGTGTAGGCCAAGAATTCAACGAAATCCGCAGAGTCCTCAGCGTACCGGGATTGCGCGCTGCGGATGGCAGAAACAAGTGCTAAGAATTCTGAGCCCGTTGTTGAAGCGCGTGGCGCTCATCCGTTGCCGGTACACAGCCGCCCAATCGTCCACTTTCGTCTTCGTGATTTTTCTCACCTCGGTGGAATCAAAATCTTCGCCCACAACTTCTTTCCATGAGGCGCGCAGTGAAATGATCGTCTGCCGACGGTAAAGTGCCGACGAATTTTGGATGGCGACTTTTTTTGGGGGGGCGCACCGGACGCGATGCCGCGATCTCCGTCTCCAGAATGGCGATGGCTCCGGCCATAGTCATTCTTCCTGCACTGGGCTCTCGGGGGATATAGGCGCGTTCCGTGTCTGCTTTGAGCACATCCCGGAGTCTGCACTTGGCGACTTCGAGGACGGCCGTGCCGAGCGATTTCCATCGCTGCTTGCCGTTGCCGAACATGCGCGCGTAGTATCTGCCACTTCGATGCCGCACGAGATTCTGCACTTTCGTTTTCTCCCACGTTTTCAGGTTTTTGGACGGCTTAATGGCGTGACCGTAGTACTCGCGAGTCAAATCTGTGAAAAATGGAATTTTACCTCTGAAAGCCGGCATGGCGAAATGGCAGACGCAAGGGACTTAAAATCCCTTGGGAGGTGACTCCCGTGCGGGTTCGAGTCCCGCTGCCGGTACTTTTTGAAATCCGGGCTGTGGCCCGGCGATCTGGGGCAGATTGAAAATCGTCACGCGCTCCGTGCGCACCGGTGAAAAGCGCGGCTTGCACTGCCGCGCGCTTCGCCGTCAAAGCACAGGCGCATGAAAAATTTCCCCGCCCTTCTGCTCGTTTGGTTCGCCTTTGCGGTCTCCGTATCCGCCGATGATGCACAGGCCGGCCCGTGGAATCTTTCCGAATTGAAGAAAGCCCCGGCGATGCGCTGGCACGATCAGAGCGGGCCGGTGCATTCACTTTTCTACACGGGCGAAAAATACAAAGGTCACTCGACTGAAGTTTTCGCGTTTTACGCATCGCCCGCGACGCTCGGGAAAGCCGCGCCGGGAAAAAAGTTTCCCGCGGTCGTGCTCATTCACGGCGGCGGTGGGACGGCGTTTGCGGAATGGACGTGGCTCTGGGCGCAGCGCGGCTACGCGGCGATCGCGATGGATCTCGGCGGGAGCCAGCCGATCCCGCCCGTGTATGATCCGAAGACCGGCATCCCGGTGCTGAACCAAACGTCAAAAAAGGAAACGCGCGTGCGGCTTGCGAACGGCGGGCCGGATCAGGAGCACGGGGAAAAGTTCGACACGATCGGCGGTGATACGAATGACCAGTGGCCGTTTCACGCTGCGGCGTCGGTCATCCGCGCGCATTCGTTGCTGCGCAGTTTTCCGGAGGTGGATGCGGAACGCACGGCCGTCACGGGCATCAGTTGGGGCGGCTACACCACGTGCCTCGTCGCGTCGCTCGATGATCGCTTCAAGGCCGCCGTGCCCGTCTATGGATGCGGCTTTCTCCACGAGGGCGAGTCGGTGCAGAAGCCTTCCATTGATAAGCTCGGCGATCTCGCGCGCCGGTGGGTGGAAAAATATGATCCTTCGAGCCTGCTGCCGCGCTGCCGTGTGCCGATCTTTTTTGTGAATGGCACGAACGACGTCCATTACGTCCTCGACAGCTATCAGAAATCCTTCGACCGCGTGCCGGGCGTGAAGCAGATGCGCATCGAGGTGAACATGCGCCACAGCCATCCCCATGGGTGGAAGCCGAAGGAGATCGGCATGTTCATTGATTCGTACTGCAACGGCGGACGGGCACTGCCGGTTCCGGCCAAGCCGGTGATCGAGGGCGATACGATCCGCGTTGCCTGCACCGGCGGCGACACGTTGAAATCCGCGGCGCTTCACTACACGACCGACGAGGGCCTGCGCTCGAAGCGCACTTGGAAGAGCATCCCTGCGACGATCGCCGGCGGCGTCATCACCGCCCCGCGTCCGCCTGCGGAGGCGAACACATGGTTCATCGCGGTCACCGATGATCGCGACGCGATGGTGACGACCGACGTGCAGTTCGCGAAGCCCTGATCCGGACTTCCGCGGGCAGCGAGCGGCCGAGCGGCATGTGGAGTGCGGCTACTTTTTCGCCAGCGCGTCCTCGATCGCCTTCACGAGTTTCGGGTCCTCGGGCTTCACGCCCGGCTCGAAGCGCGCGATCACTTTTCCATCGGCGCCGATGAGAAATTTCCCGAAGTTCCACTTCACATCGCCAGGGAACGCCGAGCCCGGGCCCGTGAGTTCCTTGTAGAGCGGATGCTGCTCGGGGCCCTTCACGTGGAGCTTGTCCATCATCGGGAATGTCACCGCATACTTCGACGTGCAGAATTCCTTGATCTCCGTGTTCGAGCCCGGCTCCTGCGCGCCGAAGTCGTTGCATGGGAAGCCCACGATCACGAGGCCCTTGTCCTTCAGTTTGTCGTGGAGCGCCTGGAGGCCGGTGTACTGCTTGGTGTTGCCGCAGCGGCTCGCGACATTGACCGCGAGCACGACCTTGCCGGAAAACGCCTTGAGCGAAGTGTCCTTGCCATCAATGTCCTTGAGAGGGATCGCCTGGAGCTTCGGGTCATTTGCGAGCAGCGGGGCGGTGAGGGTGAAGGCGGCGGCGAGGGTGAGGAGTGATGTGAGTTTCATGGTTGGGTGTCGGTTGAGGGGCTATTGTGGCCCACAGGGGATGAAAAAGCGAGTGCGCTGTGGAGCCGCACGCAGATGGAGAAGGCTCCGATGGGCGAAAGATTAGCAGCCTCTTGAAAAACCAGTCCGGCGCAGCGTAACGCTGGCAATCCTGCCCGCAGAACGCGAATGCGGACAGGATTGCCCGCGTTACGCCGCGTCTGTTTTCCGGCGTTTCTTAGTGGAAAAAATGGGGGCCAGAATTTTTCCAGAAAAGCCCTCGCCACGAAGGGAGAGCCGTGCAAGCGTCCGCGCTTTCCAAAATGAAAATCCCAAGCCAGTCCCGTCTCATCCTCGCTGTCTCCATCGCCGCCGCCACGTTTGCAATCGCGGAAACCAAGCCCGCAAAACCCGCGGCAGAAGCGCCGGCACCGGCCACGGCAGCGGCAGCAGGTGTCGCGGCGACGGTGAATGGCGAGGCGATCACGAATGCGGAGCTCGAGGAGGCGTTTGCGCGCATGGCGGCGGGCCGCGGGATGCCCGTATCGGCAGTGCCGCCGGATCAGAAGGCCGGCGTGCTGAAGATGATCCTCGACGACATGATCAACGAGCGGCTCGTGACGAAGGCGTCCGGGGCGATCAAGATCGAAGCCGCGGCGGTGGATGCGGAATTTGAAAAAATCCTCGCGCAGCAGGAGGCGCAGACGGGCAAGAAGCCGACGATGGATGAGGTGAAGAAGGATCTCGCGCAGGCGGGCCTCACACTCGAAACGCTGAAGGCCAGAATCACAAAGGGGATGCAGCAGCGGAAGTGGGTGGAAGACCAGATCAAGGGCAAGGCTGCGGAGCCGACGGATCCCGAGGCGAAGGAATTCTACGAGAAAAACCCGCAGCACTTCGAGCAGCCCGAGACCGTGCGCGCGAGCCACATCCTTTTCCTGCTGAAGCCCGATGATTCGCCGGAAAAGGTGACCGCGACGCTGAAGAAGGCCGAGGCCGCAATCGTGCGCGCAAAGAAGGAGGACTTCACGAAGCTCGCCGGCGAACTGAGCGAGGAGCCCGGCGCGAAGGAGCGCGGCGGCGATCTGAATTTCTTCCCGCGCAAGGGCGCGATGGTCGAGCCGTTCGCCGAGGCGGCGTTCAAGCTGAAGAAGGACGAGGTCACCGCGGAGCCCGTGCGCACGGAGTTCGGCTACCATGTGATCAAGGTCACCGACCGCAAGGAGGCCACGAAGCATCCGTTTGACGAGGCAAAGCCGAAGATTGTCGCGTATCTCGCGGGTGAGAAAAAGAAGGCGGCGATTGACGGCGTGATCGCCGGGATGCGCGCGAAGGCGGATGTGAAGGTGAACGCCGCCGCGCCTGCGCCTGCGCCTGCCGTGCCAGCGCCGAAAAAGTAGAGGTGGCAATTTTCCCGCGGACCCACACCGCGCGGGATCATTTTTGGAATCGCAGCGTCGCGCCGACACGCACTCGCCATCTGTGATCGGCTGCGTGTAGTGACTGCGCGTGAAGGCTGCGCCTCGACCGTTCTTTTACCCCAAATTTTTCCGCCTGCTCCGGGGCTACCGCAGCGTAGATTTTTTCAGTGATCTGAGCGCGGGGTTGACGGTCGGCATCATCGCGCTGCCGCTGGCGATCGGCTTCGGCATCGCGTCGGGCGTCACGCCGGGGCAGGGCTTGTGGACGGCAATTATCGGCGGCTTGCTCATCTCGCTGCTCGGCGGTTCGCGGCATCAGATCGGCGGGCCGACGGGCGCGTTCGTGCCGGTGCTCGCGGCGGTGCTTTTTCTGCGCCGCATGGAAGGTGTCACGCAGGTGCTCCTGCTCACCGCGGAGAACGACACCGAGACCGGCGCGAACGCCGTGCGCGGCAAGGACGTGCCGCCCGGCGTGGTGCTCTTCCGCTTCGAGGGCCCGCTCTTTTTCGCCGCCGCGGAGAAGCTCGAATTCGCCCTCCGCGCGCACACGGGCAAGCCGCGCATCATCATCCTGCGCATGCGCCACGTCCCGATGATGGACGCGACCGGCATGAAGGCGCTCGAGGTCGCGTGGGAAAAAATGAACCGCGACGGCGTGAGCGTGCTCGTGACAGCCATCCAGCCGCAGCCGATGAAAGTGATGTTCGAGTCCGGTCTCGCGGATCGCATCGGCATGGATAATTTCTGCCCGGACATTGACGACGCGCTCAATCGCGCGCGGAAGATTCTCGGTGTCGAGTGCGACGGCGGGAAGTGAGGCGGAGTGCTGCGCCAGTGCTCAGTGCTCAGAAATCGCGAGTCTTGAGTCTGAGAACTGAGAACTGAGCACTGAGAACTCTCCTTCACCTCAGCACTCCAGCCAAAGCGATCCCCGCACGCGCGTTCACCCGTGTTGCAGCACACCGGCTTTCCTGCTGGATTGCGCGCGGAATCTTTTCGCACATGGCCCTATTGAACAAAAACAGGAAGAGCGTCGGCGTCATCGGACTCGGCATCATCGGCACGCGCGTGGCGGCGGGGCTGCGTCATGCGGGGTTCAACACCTGCGTGTGGAACCGCACGCCGCGGCCCGCGCCAAACTTTCTCGGCTCGCCGATCGAGGTCGCGCAGGAGTGCGACGTGATCCAGCTTTTCGTCGCCGACGCAAAGGCCGTGATGGAGACCATCGAGGCGCTCGCGCCCGCGCTGAAGCCCGAGCATCTCATCGTGTGCAATGCGACAATCGGCCTCGAAGGCACGCTCGCTGCGGCGGAACGCGTGCGGCAGACCGGCGCGCGGTTTCTCGATGCGCCGTTCACCGGCAGCAAGGGCGCGGCGGACAAGCGCCAGCTCGTTTATTACATCGGCGGCGAGGAGCAGGATTTCCTGCGCGCAAAACCGATCCTCGAAGCGACGAGCAAGGCCATCGTCCACATCGGCAGTGTCGGTCAGGCCGCGGTGGTGAAAGTGGTCACGAATCTCATCAGCGCGGTGACGGTGCAGACGCTCGCCGAGGCGCTCGCCATCGTGCGGCGCTCGGGCATCCGCCCCGAGGCGCTCGCCGAAGCCATCGAAAGCAACGCGATGCGCAGCGGTGTGACCGATCTGAAATTGCCCGCGATGCTCACCGGCGACTACTCGCCGCATTTTGCGCTCAAGCACATGTTCAAGGACGTGCAGCTCGGCATCGAAATCGCAAACAAGCTGGAGCTCGACGTGCCCGCGACGAGCACGGTCGGCGGCGTGATGTACGGCGCGGTGATGAAGGGCCTCGGCGACCTCGACTACGCCGCCGTGTCGAAGCTGTACGACAATCACACCGTCGCGCCGAAGGCTGCGCCAGCGGCAGCGCAGTGAGCGCGGACTTCGCGTCCGCATTTTTCCGATGAGCGTGACCGCCGAGGAATATCGCACCTTCCGCCAGCGCGGCGGTGTCGTGGATCTCGCGTCGCGCGTGAAGCTGCTCTTCAAGGGCAACGACCGCATCCGCTACCTCAACGGCCAGCTCACCGCAAACATCGCCGCCGCGAAATGCCCGTCCGTCACGCCTGCGTGCGTGACCACCGCGAAGGGCCGCATGTGTGCCGATGTCTTCGTGAGCATCGGCCCGGACGGCGTGCTCGTGGACGCGGACCCCGCCGTCGCGGACACGCTCCCCACGCGCATGGAGCGCTACATCATCGCGGACGACGTGACGATGGAGGATGCGACCGAAAGCATCGCCATCGTGCATTTTCTCGGTGTGAAAATGGACGACGTGCCGGAGGAAATCAGCGCCGCACTCGTCCCGTCGAACCGCTTCGGCGTCGCCGGGCACGACTGGTTCCCGCCATTCCGCAAAGACCTCGCGCCTGCATGGGAAAAAATCACCGCGCGCCTGCCCGTGCTTTCGGATGCGCTGCTCGACGTCATCCGCATCGAGCACGGCATCCCGCGCTGGGGCCGCGAGCTGGACGAAAACACGCTGCCGCACGAGGCCGCGCTCGATCGGACGCATGTGGATTTTCACAAGGGCTGCTACATCGGCCAGGAAGTCATCTCGCGCCTGCGCAGCGTCGGCCATGTGAACCGCGAATTGCGCGGCTTCGTCTCCGCCGAAGGCGCGCCGCTCACCGAGGGCGCGCGCATTTTCTCCGCTACCGATCCCACGCGTGATCTCGGGCGCATCACGAGCGCCGCATTCAGCTTCGCGCTAGACCGGCCCGTCGCGTTCGGCTACCTCCGCAGGGACGCGGCAGGCGCGGAATTTCTCGCCGCCGCGCCGGAAGCTCCCGATGCTCCGGTGAAAATCACACTGCACCCGCTCCCATTCGTCCCATGAAAAAAACGCTCATCCTTCTCACCTCACTCTGCGCCACGCTCGGCTCCGCGCTCCGCGCCGACGACGTGGCCGTGCTCGACATCCGTTTCGAGGACGGCACCGTGCGCCAAGCCGTCATCGAATTTTACGAAAAGGACGCGCCGCAGACCGTCGCGAATTTCCAGAAGCTCGCCGGAAAGGGCTTCTACAAAGGCTGCGCATTTCACCGCGCCATCCCGACCGCCATCGTGCAGACCGGCGATCCGCTGAGCAAAAAGAAGGACCGCACCGCAGTCGGCACCGGCGGCCCCGGCTACACGCTGCCGCCGGAAATCCGCCATCCGCACACGAAGGGCGCCGTCGCCGCCGCGCGTGTCGGCGACAAGGTGAACCCGCAGCGCCGGTCGAACGGCAGCCAGTTCTACGTGTGCGTCTCGCCGCAGCGTCAGCTCGATGGAAAATACACCGTCTTCGGAAACGTGATCCGCGGCCTCGAAGTCCTCGAAATGATCTCGAACCGCTCCGCCGACACGAACGACTACCCCATCGAGCGCGTCTTACTGAAGAAAGTGAGCATCATCCCGCGCGAGAAACTCCCCGCGCCTGTCGGCGCACAGCAGCCCGGCACCGCGCCCGAGAAGAAGCCGCTCCTGCGCCGCCTCTGGCCATTCTGAGGCTGGAGAAAAATCACGCTGAAGCTGCGATGGGCGCGCGGTCTTCTCCCGGGTGGGGCACCCGACTCGGGTGCTGTCTGCGGCGACTCGCCGCAGACACACGATGCGTGTGAGTTCGTGTGAGGCGCGCAGATTTGAAGACGCACAGATTTGGAAGTCCTGCGTGTTTGCCCGTGCGCCACGAAGTGTTTCCGGCGGGTCGCCGGAAACAGCATGCGAGTCGCGTGCTCCACCCGGAAGCCAGCGCCGCCTGCGGGACGCAATGCTCTGAATGCTCCGAGCCCTTCTCGCGCCTTCTTGCGGCCCCTCCTTTTCTTCTTTGTTCACATTTTCCCGCGAAACCCTTGCGCCG
>BJFP01000100.1 GCA_014189875.1 Verrucomicrobiota bacterium
TATGCCACCATCAACCGCCAAGCAATCAGGGCCGCAGCATGCGCAGAACATGCATAATCTGATGACGGTGAAGGAGACTGCGGAGTATCTCCGAATCCCGCTGCCGACGGTGTATTATCTCGTGCAGCGCGGGCAGCTTCCGGCGATTCAGATCGGCGGGCGTTGGCGCGTGAAAAAGGATCTGATGGACCGCGACATTCTCCGCAAGGAGGAGGAAGGCCAGCCCACGGTGCTCGTGGTGGACGACGACACGGGTCTGCAGCAGATGTTCAAGCTCTTCCTGAAAAAGCAGGGCTTTGCGCGCATTGTCGTCGGCACCGGCAAGGAGGCGATCGCGGCCATGCAGAAACAGAAATTCGAGCTGTGTTTCCTCGATCTCCAGCTTCCCGACACGACCGGCGACGAGATTTACAAGGAGGCGAAGGACATCCAGCCGGGCATGCCGATCGTGATCATCACCGGCTATCCGGACAGTCAGATGCTCGACAATATTCTCAAGCTCGGCCCCGTCACCGTGCTGAAGAAACCGCTCAAAGTCGAAGCGCTCCAGAAGACGATGCAGATGCTCGGCCACAAGGTGAACGAGAAGGCCAAGGTGGCCTGAGGCGCGGCGCGCGCAGATTTTCAAAAGCGTGTCATGCACTTTGGAGGTGATGATGCGGTGGCCCTGAAAATCGTTCAGGAAATGCTGAACAATGTGGCAACGCAGCGCGTGTGGAACACAGCCGTCCCGACTGTGATGGCAAGCGGGCGTCCCGCCTGCTTGGGCACGCGGAGGGGCAGCCGGGACGGACTGCCTGCCTTCACAGGCGCGACGCCTGTGATCCGCTTTCATCGGCGGTTCCTTGGCGTTCAGAGTGCCGTGCCGGTCATCTTTTGCACGTCCGCTTTTGCTCGTGCAGCGGCGAGTCGCCGTTCGCGGCCATGAGCATCACGGGCTTCGTCATCCGCAATGCGCTGCGCAACAAGCGCCGACTGCTGCTCAGCGTGCTGAGCGCGGCGGTGAGCCTGTTTCTCCTCGTCTCGCTCATGGTCGTGCTGCGCGAACTCACGCAGCCGCCGACGGACGCGGACGCGGCGCTGCGCGTGGCCGTGCGGAACAAGGTGTCGCTCATGAGCATGTTGCCGCAGCGGCAGCGCACGATCATCGAGCGCGTGCCGGGCGTCGAGGTGATCACGCCGTTCGTGTGGTTCGGCGGGAAGCAAGAGGTGGACGGGCCGATCCGGTTTGGGACATTTGCGATCGAGGCGGCGAAGCTGCGAAAGCTGCTCCCCGAGATTCGCTGTGATGATGCGCAGTTCGAGTCATGGGTGAAAGATCGCGCAAGCTGCATCGTGGGCCGCGATACGGCGCAGCAGTACGGCTACAAGGTCGGCGACCGCTTCACGCTCGTGAGCGGCATTTTTCCGACGAAGCTCGAACTGCGCGTCGCGGGCATCTATTCGGGCACGGTTGACGACCGGAACATGTTCTTTCACCACAAGTATCTCGACGAGGCCATGCACGACTGGGGGCAGACCGGCATGTGGTGGATGAAAGTCACGTCCACCGAGGTCATGCCGGAGGTGATTGACACGATCAACAAGGCCTTCGCGAACTCCGCGAACGAGGTGCGCGCCGAGAGCGAGCGCGCGTTCCAGGCGGCGTTCGTCTCGATGTGGGGCGGGATCAAATTCCTCATCGGCAGCATCAGCGGCTTCGTGCTGCTCACGCTCGTGATGGTCACGGCGAGCACGATGAGCATGGCCGTGCGCGAACGGTTCCGCGAACTCGCGATCCTGAAGGCGCTCGGCTTCCGCAGGCGCGATCTGTTCGCGCTCATCCTCGCGGAGAGCTTCGGGCTCGCGGCGCTCGGCGCGCTCATTGGCGCGGGCGGCGCGTGGCTGTTCTATTCGACGATGGATGTGCCAAAGGCGACGCACGGGATTTTCGTCGCGCTCGAAGTGACGCCGCAGATGCTCGGCACCGCCGCGCTCGTCGCGTCGCTGCTCGGCATCATTTCCTGCCTCGCCCCGGCGATCGCGGTCGCGAAAATGAGCGTCACCGAGGGGTTGCGGACGCTGGATTGATCCGGGATCGGGAATCCGTCATCCGGCGCAATGGACTCGATGGATTTCCAGGCTGGCTCCTCCGAAAGGCAGAAATGCACATTTTTCACGCAGACCGGAAATTTCCTCGCTGCCGATGCCCGTTCCCGCTACACGACACGAATGCAGGCGGCCCCAATTTCCTTCCCTCTCTCCGACAGTCCATCCCAGCTACACGACTGGTGGAGAATTCGTGTCGTATAACAAGGAGTTAGGCGTCATCTCACGCGTCCTCTAAATTGATGAGTTCTGAATCACCATTTCCGAGAGCGCATTGCCATCATGGACATCACATTGCCCGAGGTTCTAGGTTTCGCCGCCGTCCTCGTCGTTCCGAGCGCGGTTGGTTACTTACTCGCCCGTCACTGCTCTCGCGCTTGGCTCGCTCTGGTGCTTGCCTTTTCGTGGCTCCCGTTGCTGCTGCTGGTTGTTCCACCCACAGCACGAGCGACGGTGTTCGGAGCCATTTTACTTTCGTGCCTTCCTATTATCGCCGCATTTGCGGTTGGTCGTGCAAGGCGTCCACTGAGCCGCAACCAATGACGCCTAACCATGCGCTGCAGCGAACGGCTCCGCGTGTCACGGCGCGTGCTTTCTGCGAGCGACGCGGCAGCTACATTTGGGCGTCTGTCGTTCGTTCCACCGTTGGGCACGCGCCGCGCCACGCTCCGCCGTCGCTGAGCTTGGGGTCGTTAGGCGTCGCTACGCACATCGTGAAGACCAGCCTCTTTTCCCTCTTACTTTGTGCGGTCATCGTCGGCTGCGCCCATCATCCGACACCGACACAGACTGGATTCACTCCGCCTTGGCATGTCGTTTCCACTCGCGTCGCTGCCCTCGTTGACCAGCACGCTAGTCGCAGCGCATTCGAGAGCTACCGGGAGTCTTCCCGACCCGCCGAGCGTCTTCGCACGTTCTCGGCAGTCGAGCACCTTACTTCCAGCCGACACTATTCCGCTGCCGAGCGAGCCGAGCACAGAGCGTGGTTTCGTTCGGCTTCATCAGTCTGGTATTATACTTTCGAGTGCCAGTATTCAGGTATACTGTTCACCGACGCCTCTGGGCACGTTCGCCATGCACTCTTATTCGGATAGTTCTACTCCAACACCCGCAACGCCTAACCAGGCTCTGCAGCGAACGGCTCCGGCTGTCACGCTGGCTGCTCCGCCGCCTTCGCCCGCGCAGCCGTCGCGCCGCGCGGGGCAGTCGCTTAGCTTGAGGTCGTTCGGCGATGCTACGCGCTCCGTGTAAACGAAAGCCAAGCAAGCAACTCGTAACTCAACCCGAACAATGCAAGCGACCACCAAGCGACTCCTTATTCTCGGCGTTCTCGCCGTTGTCGTCGCCGCGCTGCACTACGTCGCCAGTTCCCGCTACGGGTTTTTCTTCCCTCTGCCCATCATGGCCCGGCAGTCCACCATCACCGCGCTGCTTGCCTTCAACAGCCTCCTGCAGTCGTTGGTTCTCGTCTTCGGCATCAGCCATCTTCTTGGCATCTGCCGCGATGCGACTACGTTTTTCCACGCGCCTCGTGTGTGTAGCGCAGTCTATCTCGCATTGCTCTTGTGCGTTGTTTTAGCGGCCGCGCCCGGCTTGATTATCTCTCGCCGA
Source organism: Verrucomicrobiota bacterium (assembly GCA_014189875.1). Taxonomy (GTDB): domain Bacteria; phylum Verrucomicrobiota; class Verrucomicrobiia; order Chthoniobacterales; family Chthoniobacteraceae; genus SXWH01. Next base: position 3,700 of record BJFP01000100.1, read on the forward strand.
TGACTCAACTCCGAATGACCGCAACGCCGAACCATGCGCTGCCTCTAACGGCTCCGGCTGTCACGCTGGCTGCTTCCTGCCTCCGCCTTTCCCCCACCATGCAGCCAGCGCGCCAGCCTACGCCGTCGCTGAGCTTGGGGTCGGCGATGCTACGCGCTTCCCGTGAATGAATGTCACGAAGACAGTCTCAGCTATCGCCGCGTCCCTCGTGTTACCCGGCGCTGTCTTCGTCATCTATACCGACCTCAACATCCATCAGCGCCTTTTCGTCGAGCGCTTCGGTTGTGGCTGCCACCCGTTCTTCAATACCAATCACCTTTCGCTCGGCATCTCCGCTGCCGTCCTTTGTCTTTCGGCCCTGCTTTGGTGGCCCGCTTCCAGCGGCTTTTCGCAGCGGTGCCGCGTCGGTTTCCGCATGGTTTCCGGTGTTGCGTCCCTGTGGTTTCTCCGCTTCTTCATGATGCACAACGGCTGGCTCTGAACTCTATCCATGACGCCTGACTTCCAATCGACCGCAACGCCGAACCCCTAAGTTAGCGCGTCGCTACGCGTTTTCTGTGAACCGAGCCAAATCCACTTTTTCTTATGTTGAGTGTCGTCGAAATCGTAGTCGGTGCTTTGGACGCGCTCAACTTGCTGGACTTCCTCTACTGCGCCTTTTCTGCTTGGCGCTATCTCCTGTCCCCCAGTTACCGCACCCGTGTTCACGCTCGCTGGCAGCAGAGCACGCAGTTACGCATTACTGCGGAGGTTATCGGGTCACTCATTTGCGCGGCAGCCACATTGTTTCTGGTTGGTTTGCTCATCTGTGCCATCCTCGGTGCAGGCTGGTTCGCTGCACATCCCCAATGACAACACCCGCAACGCCTAGGCGCTGCAGCGCCTCTAACTCGCTCCGCTGTCACGCTGGCTGCTTCCTGTCGCCACCTTTCCCCCGCCACGCAGCCAGCGCGCCAGCTCCGCGAGTCGCTGAGCTTGGGCTCGAACCGCGTAAAACGGCTTCGCCGTCACGCGGCCGGCGTCGGCGATGTCCATGAGGTTTAGTACCCGGCGGTGAAAATCTCGGCGAGTGCGGACAGGGCGCGTTGTTTCACCGTTGCGGACAGCCAGAGAGTGCTTCGGGCAGTGAGAGCGGCAAGGTGGGCGCGGGCTTCGGTTTCGCCGACCTTCCCGGTGGCCGCGCAATAGAGAACGACGCCGCGAGAACCTCGCGCGACAAGCCCGAGCGATTCGGCCATGACGCGTGCGGCGGTGTCGTCGGTGAGAAACAAATCCGGGAGCAGTTCCGCCGCCATTGCGAGGGCCTCCGCTTCGCCGGGGTCGAGCAGTTTTCCATCCACCCATTTCGCCGCGCGGGACGCTGCTGCCGCAGAGGGCGCATGAAGCCGTATCCACGGAGGGACGCCACCCGCCCAAATCTCCGGCGCGTGCCGCCGCAGTTCAGCCATCACTGTTCGCGCGATCACCACTTCGGTGAAGTGCCGCAAAAGCTCCAGCGCTCCGGCTTGGTGCAAGTGAAGGAGGGGGCCGGTGTCCGCGACGATCAGCCTCACGAAGATTGGCGCTTCGCTTTCATTGCCCAGTCAATGTCGTCGAGTTGCTGCTGCTCTGCCGTTGCGAACCGGCGATCCGCCAGGAGCTCGCGCAGAGCCGCTCTGACCGCGTCATTTCCATCCAAAAACCACCCCGCCTTCACCACCCGCTCCAGGCCATCGGCAAGTTCATCCGGCAGTTCCAAAGTTAGCGTGCTCATGGGCGAACGTTGCCCGATGTTTCCCGGAGCGTCAACTTGCTGTGCGCTTCCACAGCCGCGGCGGGTCGAGAATGGCGCACGGTTCGAGGGGGCGCAGCGACGGGGGAGACACATGAGTGGGCTTGCCATTGCAAAGGCGAGCGGTACGTTCCGGCGATGAGCTTGAGCCAGATTCTTGATGAATTGCCGCACCTCAGTCCGCAGGAGCGGTTGCGTGTGGCGGAGCAGGCGCTGGCCTTGGATACGCTCTCGGAGGAGGACGAATCAGTCGTCCGGGAACGGCTCGCCGAACACGATCGGGCACCGGGGACGGCGATTCCGCTGGATGATTTTCTCGCGCAGGTGCGCACGCGTTACGCCTTGTGAACTGGCGCGTGGTGGTGCGCCCGGAGGTTCGCGCGGGAACATGGGGAAGGCTACGGCGGCCTTGCCTTTGCCCTCACCAGAGGTAGCCTCCCGGCATGACCGCGATTTCAATTCACGAGTTGCACGCGAACACCGATCTCTGGGTGCGTAAGGCCACCGAGCAGGAGCCAATCGTGCTCACCGACCAGGGCCGGGCCGTGGCCCAGATCGTGCCGCTGCCGGCCGCGAACGCAGAAAATCCCTTTCTGACGCGCAAGCTGCTGCCGGGATTTGCGGAGCTTCAGGCGAAGCTCTCCGGCGGCACGGACAGCACCCGAATCGTCTCGGAGATGCGCGACGGGCGATGATTTATTTCGACGCCTGCTATATCGCAAAATTCTATCTCGCGGAGCCTGACAGCCCGAGCGTGACCGCGTTTGCGAGGAGCCATGCCAGCGTCGGCTGCCTGCTCATCGGCAAGACGGAAGTGATCGCCGTGTTTCACCGCAAACTGCGTGAAGGCATTGTGGATGTGAGCGGCTTTCATCTGCTGTGCGATCAGTTCGAGGCCGACTGCGCCAGCGGCCTGTGGCACTGGCGCGCCTTGGATGGCGCGCTGCTCGCCGCATCCGCGCTGCGGTTCCGCAGTCTGCCAGCCGCGACTTTCCTCCGCGCGGCCGATGGGCTGCACCTCACGTGCGCGGCTGAGGCGGGATGCACGGCGATTCACACGAGCGACCGTCACATGATCGCCGCGGCGCCGGCGTTTGGATTGCAGGCCGTGACGCTGTGAAGTCCCGGGATGTCACTGCGATGCAGTGCGCACGGCGACTTTTCAGAACGTGTGGACGAAGAGGCCGGAGCGGAGCTTGGGCTCGAACCAGGTGCTCTTGGGCGGCATGATCTGGCCGGCGTCGGCGATATCCATGAGCTGCTGGACGGTGGTGGGGAACATGGAAAAGGCGACGGCGGCCTTGCCGGCGTCCACGAGCTTCACGAGTTCGCCGGGGCCGCGGATGCCGCCGATGAAGTCAATGCGCTTGCTGGTGCGCGGGTCGTCAATACCGAGGATGGGGGCGAGGAGGCGCTGCTGGAGGCCTTCGACATCGAGGCGCGAGATGGGGTCGGCGTCGGGCGCGTGCTGCCAGCCGAGGGCATACCATTTTCCACCGAGATACATGCGGATGTCGCCGGGCTGTGCGGGGGTGTCGCTGGCGCCGGGCGTGAGGGTGAAGGCCTGGCCGACGGCGGCGAGAAATTGCTCGGGCGCGAGGCCGTGGAGGTCTTTCACGGCGCGGTTGTAGGGCATGATCTGGAGCTGGCTGCCGGGGAAGAGGACGCAGAGGAACCAGTCGGAGTCGGGCGTGGACTGGCCCTTCGCGCGCAGTTCGAGGCCGACGCGCGCGGCGCTGGCGGTGCGGTGGTGTCCGTCGGCGACGTAGGCGGTGGGGAGTTTCGCAAACTCGGCGACGAGCGCGGCGATGGTGTCGGGCGCGGTGATTTTCCAGACGGTGTGGCGGATGCCGTCGGGCGCGGTGAAGTCGTTCGCCGGGGCCTTCGCGATCTCGTTCGCGATGATGGCGTCAATTTTCCCGGTGCCGCGATAGGTGAGGAAGACGGGGCCGGTGTCGGCGCGGAGGGTGCCGATGAGCTTCGTGCGGTCGTCCTCCTTGTCCTGCCGCGTGCGCTCGTGCTTCTTGATGATGTCGTGTGCGAGCGGGTTGGCGACGCGCTCGTGGACGTAGTCGTCCACATGGCAGACGGCGGCGAGGCCGGTCTGGACGTGTGTGCCCATGCGCTGTTGGTAGAGGTAAAGGGCGGGCGTGGATTCGCGGCGGAGCGCGCCGTTTTGCTGGAGGCGCTCGAAGTTCGCCTTGGCGCGCGCATAGACGGCGTCGGAGTAGGGGTTCGTGTCGGCGGGGAGTTCGAGTTCGGCGCGGTCCACGCGGAGGAGTGTGTTCGGCTTGCCTTCGGCGAGGACGCGGGCCTCGTCGGTATTGAGGACGTCGTAGGGGACGCAGGCGATGTCGGTGACTTGGGAAGGGTCGGGCACGAGGCTCTGAAAGGCGCGGATGCGAAGCATGGGGCGCGGGTGGTAGCGGGGCGCGTGCGTGCGCGCAAGCTTCGCGGTGAAAATGACGCGCTGTTTCGAAGTTTCGCGTTTGGCGTTTGAAGTTTGAAGTTTGAAGTTTGGCCCGCCGCAGGCGCCGCTCGGTGCGATTACATTGTCCGTACTCCGCAAGGCCGCTGCGCGGGGCCAAACATCAAACACCCAACACCCAACGCCAAACGCCAAACGCCAAACGCCAAACGCTCAACGCTCGACGCCAAGCACGACATACGGCGGCGATGGGAAGTGTCGGCGCGTTCCGCCGCTGTGGAAAGAAAAAGGGCGCACCGGTGAGGTGCGCCCTTTTCTGAATTGGCTGTGGTGCCGGTCAGTTCACGTAGATGGCTTCGTTCGCGAAGAGCAGTGCGTGCGCGTAGGCTTCCCAAGGCTTGAGGACCTTGCGCTCGACGATTTCACCCTGGTTCTGCACGGCGCGCTTGGCGTCGTTGTCACGCTTGGCGAGGTCGTCCACGCGCTTCTGGATTTCGGCGTTCTTTTTCGCGATCTGCGGGGCGATGGCGTCCACTTCGGACTGCTTGGCCTTTTCCTTGGTGACGAAGCTGATTCCCATGTTGATTTCCTCGGGTCTCGGCTGGCGCTGGAACATGATGCGGTAGAGCGCGAAGACGCGGCGCAAATCGTTGTCGGCCCGTGTGAATTCGCTGCGGGCGACGACGCGGCGGGCGACGTCCACGGCCATCGGGCTGTTCATCAGGAAGAGCGCCTGCTGCGGGACGACGGTGGTCGAACGTTTGGTGTTCGGCATGTCGGGGTCGCTGAAGTCGAAGATATACAGGATCTCAGGCACATTGCCCCGGTCAATGTAGCCGTAGATGCTGCGGCGGTAGCTGTAGGGCTCGTCGGTGATGTTGACGGGCTGGCCTCCTATCTTCGGATCGAGGCGGCCAGACATGGCGAGCAGCGAATCGCGGAACGACTCGAAGTCGAGGCGGCGGACATTTGCGCGCCAGAGGAGCCGGTTGTCCGGATCGATGTCGGGGTAATTGGAGCCGGGGATGATGTATCCGCTCTCCTGATAGACGCGGGAGAGCATGATGAACTTGTGCAGTTTCTTGACGCTCCAGTTCGCGCCCTTCTCGTCCACAAACCAGCTCGCGAGGTAGTCTATCAGCTCGGGATGCGAGGGCTTTTCGCTCATCACGCCGAGGTCGTCGGGCGTGCGGACGAAGCCTTCGCCGAAGTGCTGCAGCCACACGCGGTTCACGAGGACGCGTCCGGTGAGCGGGTTGTCCTTGGTGGCGATTGCCTTTGCGAGTTCGAGGCGGCCGCTGCCGCCGGTGAACTGCGCGCGTTTGCCGTCCTGACCGAGGAGGGTCATGAAGCCGCGCGGCACCTCGCCGCCGGGGGTGCCAGCCTGGCCGCGAAGGAGGAGCTGCGAATTTCTCGGTGAGGACTTGTCCACGAGGACCATCGCACGCGACGGTGCGCCTGGGTTCGTGAGTTCGAGGTCGTTGATTTTTGCGAAGACGAACTTTGCGCGTCCGGTCATCTGGTTGTTCCAAGTGCCGATGGCGCTGCGGACCCAGTTGGTCGTGGCGTTCGGGGCAGTGACCAGTGTGAACGGCCCGGAGAGCAACTCGATTTCCGCCGGGCTGAACCCAGCGACGGTGTCGGTGGAGGCTTCCTTGAACGCTGTGACGAAGGGCTTTACCTTCGGCGTCATGCGCTTGAGCAGGCTCTCGTAGGCGGCGATCACTTCGTAGTGCGAGCGAGGGTTGGCCTTCGTGAGCTCATCAATGACGATCGCATTGTAGCGGCCGCCCTTTTTCATCTCGGCAATGACGCCTGCGCCCTTGGACGCAAACTCGCTCTCGCTGAGCGATCCGAGCTTTTTCAGCGGGCCATAGACGGGGTGCTCCGTGCGCATGACGCGGGCGAAGAAGTTCGTGAACGGAAGGTCGAGCTCCTGCTTCTTGATGATTTCCTGACGGGTCTCGGCGTTCTTCCCTGCCATCCTGCCGCCAAGCATGGAGGCTTCCATGTAGCCTGCGGGCTTGCCGTGGAGCATGGCGAGGAAACGCTCGACTTCGCGATAGTAAAGCTCGCGATTTTCCTTCACGACACCGGCGATCTTTTTCTCAAAGTCGGCCTTTGCCGTGGGATCGGCTTTTGCGATGATGGGACGTTCCTCCTCCACGGGCTCCTCGCTGCTCGAGAAGATGCCGTGGATGGCGTAGTAGTCTGCCTGAGGGACGGGGTCGAACATGTGGTCGTGGCAGCGGGCGCACGCGACGGTGACGCCGAGGAATGCCTTCGAGAACACGTTGATCTTGTCGTCAATGTTGTCGTTCGCGTTGTTGAAGCGCATGCCGACCGTGAGGAAGCCTAGCGCGGCGAGATTCGGGTTGCCCTGGGTTGCCTTGCCTTCGGAGACACCGCCCCCGGCACCTCCCATCATTGTTGAGTCGGTCTTCGCAGCGGCGACTGCATCCGGCTTTTTCACCGGAGGCTTCGGCGCCTTGGCCATCTTGCCCGTGGGCACCGTCGCGGTGATGTGCTGCACGGGGTAAATGTGGTCGGCAGCGAGCTGCTCGATGATGAACTGGTTGTAAGGTTTATCCTCATTGTAGGCCTTCACGACGTAGTCGCGGTAGGTCCAGGCGTTCGGGTAGCGGTAGTCCTGGCGGCCATTGTTCACGTTGCCGTCGCCGCCGATGGTGTCGGCGTAGCGGGCGGAATTCAGCCAGTAGCGCGCCCAGCGTTCGCCGTAGTGCGGGCTGGCGAGGAGGCCATCAATGACCGTTTCCCAAGCATTCGGCGACTTGTCCGCCAAAAACGCATCGATCTGCGCCGGACTTGGCGGTAGGCCGATGAGATCGTAATAGGCGCGACGCAGAAGCGTCTCCGGCCTGGCGTCAGGCGAGGGGAGCATCCCCTTTTCCTCGAACTTTTGGAGAATGAACGCGTCAATCGGCGTGCGGCACCAGGTCTGGTTCTTGTTCACCGGGACCTTGGCGCGGAGCCAGTTCTTTGGGGGCTGGTAGGCCCAGTGGTTGCGCGCGCCGTCGTTCAGGCCGCTCAGTTTCTTGGCCTTGGCAGCGTCTTTGCGCGGATCGGGCGCGCCCATCTTGATCCATGCCGCGATGTCCGCGATCTGCTGTGCATCGAGCTTTCCGCCGCTGCTCGAAGGCGGCATCTCCATGTCCTTGTCCGTGTAAGTGACGGCCTTGTAGATGAGCGATTTCGCGGGGTCGCCTGGGACGACGCCGGGGCCGCTGTCGCCGCCCTTGAGCGTGGATGCGGCGAGGTCGAGCGTGAGGCCGCCCTTGCTCTTGCCGGATTCGAGACTGTGGCACTTGTAGCACTTTTCGCTGAGAATCGGCAGGATCTTGCCTTGGAAAAAGTCGAGCTGCTCCTTGGTCGGCTCGTCTGCGAACGCAGGCAGCGCGAGTGCAAGTGCTCCGGTGAGGATGAATGCGGGGTGTGACTTGCTCATGGACGAAGGAACGGGGGGCTGAAGCGCGGAAAAATTATGCGCGGGAATTGCGGTGCATCAATATGGGAGTTGTGCTTGAAAAGGAAAGCGCCCGCCGGAGGCTTCGGCTTCCGGCGGGCGCTGAGCAGATTGCTGTTCCAGCGTCCGCGGTTAGCCGACGAGCGCCTTCACGACCTTGCCGTAGTTGTCGGTAAAGCGGAAGTCGCGGCCATTGTAGCGGTAGGTGAGTTTCTCGTGGTCGAAGCCGAGCAGCGCGAGCTGCGTGGCGTGCAGGTCGTGGATGTGGACCTTGTTCTCCACGGCCTTGGAGCCGAACTCGTCGGTCGAGCCGTAGGCTTGGCCGCCCTTGACGCCGCCGCCGGCCATCCATGCGACCATCGCGCGACCGTTGTGGTCGCGGCCAGGGTTGGCACTGCCATTGCGGTCCGCTGTGACGGTGCGGCCGAATTCGCCGCCCCAGATGATGAGTGTCGAATCGAGCAGGCCACGCTGCTTGAGGTCGTTGATGAGCGCCGCTGCGGGCGTGTCGAGACGTCCGCCGGTCGTCGGCAGGGCGGTCTGGATGTTTCCGTGCATGTCCCATCCGCCGGCTTCCACCTGGACGAAACGGACACCGCGCTCGACGAGGCGGCGGGCGACGAGGAGCTTCGAGCCGAGGTCGGTCTTGCCGTATTCTTCCTGAATGTTCTCGGGCTCCTTCGAGACGTCGAAAGCCTCGGTGGCTTCGGTCTGCATCTTGAACGCCATTTCAAACGCCTCGATGCGGGCCTCGAGCTGCGCGTCCTTCTGGAGCGCTGCGGCGTGCATCTTGTTGAGATCCTTGACGAGGTCGAGCTGACGGCGCTGGCGCTCCATCGGGCTGAACTGGTTGCGGATGTTCAGAATCACGTTGTCGAGATTCATTCCGCGCGAGTAGTTCACGTTCACGCCCTGGTAGGTGCCGGGCAGGAAGGACGACTGACGCCACTCGGGACGGCCACCGATGGTGACGAAGCCGGGCATGTTCTGGTTGTCCGTGCCGAGGCCGTACACGACCCATGAGCCGAAGGACGGCTTGGGAAGCTGGAGCGAGCCCGTATTCATGAAACGCTGCGCGACTTCGTGGGCCGGGATGTCCGTCCACAGCGAGCGGATGACCGCGATGTCGTCAATGTGTGCGCCGAGTTTTGGGAAGACCTCCATGTTCACCTCCACGCCGCTCTGGCCCTGCTTCGTGAATTTGAACGGCGAGCCGAACGCCAAGCCATCATGCCCCGGGATGCTCTTGCCGTCGAACTTCGTCAATTCCGGCTTCGGATCCCACGTGTCCACCTGCGTGGGGCCGCCCGATGCGAAAATATGGATGATGTGCTTTGCCTTCGCCGGAAAATGCGGCTGCTTCGGCGCGAGGGGATTCAAGACCTTCGGGCCGCCCGGAGCCAGCGCCGATGCGCCTTCCGCCCAAGGATTGATTCCAAACACTGCCGCGAGGCTCATGCCGCCGAAGCCCATGCCCGAACGGAGCAGGAATTGGCGGCGTGTGAAGATGATGTCTTCCGCGGACGGCGAATGTTCGCGGATGTATTTTTCAGTGGGGCGGACGGGGGTGCTCATGATGAA
>BJFP01000101.1 GCA_014189875.1 Verrucomicrobiota bacterium
CCTCCCTGCGCCGCCGCAGGCGGGGCCGGAAGGGATTCGTGTGATGTGTGGATGTTGGTATTGGGCACAGGGTTCATGGTGTTTGGGTTGCCCTATCCCGTGTCCAAAGAATTCGGTGGCGGCATAATCGGATGGTGAGGTGCGATATGCGATGATGTATTCGCAGCCGTCAGTGTCACCTTCGCCTTGCTTGACACTCTCTACGTGCCAAGCGGAATGCTTGCGTTCGAAGGCGCGAGCAACGGCACGTTCCGATGGCAATCTGCCAGTGAGCCCCGCAATCATAAGCAACAGAACTAAGCCCAAGAGGGCAGCGATGCCACAAAAGCGCCAGAATTTGTCGGCTCTCACGGGACGCGTGCTCGGTTCGCAAAATTCCACCTACCCGACTCTCGCTCCCCGCTCATTTCAAATACTTCTCCAGCGGCGGCCGCAGCAGTTCGGCGTTCGCGGGGTCGGCGAGGTTTTCCTTCGTCACGACGACCACGCCGGTGTCGATGCGCTTCTCGACGGGCTTGCCTTGCAGGTGCGCGACGAGCGCCTTCACGGCGTCGCCGCCGATGCGCATCGGGTTTTGCAGCACGAGGCCCTGCACGTCGCCCTTTTCGAGATCGGCGGCGCTCTGCGTGCCCGCGTCGAAGCCGATGATTTTCACCTGCCCGCCGGCGCGTCCGATTTCGCGGATGGCCTTCGTGACCGCGGTCGTCACCGGCTCGCACGGGCAGAAGATGCCGTCCACTTCCTTGCCGAAACGGTTCAGGATGTTTTGCGCCTTCGCGTAGGCGCTCTCGCGCGTGGAGCCGGAGTATTGGTCGCTGGAGATAATCTGGATGCCGGGGGATTTTTTCATCGCGTCGAGGAATCCGGCCTCGCGCTCCTCGGTGCTGTTCGAGCCGACCATGTAGCGGAGGAGGATGACCTTGCCCTTTCCGCCGAGCTGCTTCGCGAGCGCCTCGCCGCCGAGCTGGCCGCCCTTGAAATTGTCCGTGGCGACGAAGCTCACGACCTGCTCGGTCTTCACGCCGCTGTCGAAGACGACGACGGGCACCTTCGCCTTCACGGCGGAATTCACGGGCCGAACGAGCGCCTGCGAATCGAGCGGCGCGAGGCAGATGCCGCTGACTTTGCGCGCGGTGAAATTTTCCACGAGCGCGATCTGCTGGTCGCGGTCGTCCTCCTTGAGCGGGCCCTTCCACACGAGGTCCACTGTGATGCCCTGCGCCTTCAACTCCTCGACCGCGCGCAGCCCGCCGGCGTGGACGCTTTTCCAGAACTCGTGCGTGGTGCCCTTCGGAATCATCGCGATGGTGTATTTTTCCGCGGCGAAGGTGACGGTGGTGAGCGAGATGAGGGCGGTGAGCGTCGAGAGGAACTTCATGCGCCCGGTTCTAGGCGGGTGACGCGGCCAGGGCAAGCGGGCGGGTGGTCTTTCATTGGACGTTGGATGTTGGACGTTGAGCCGCCCGCAGGGCCGCCGCGGTTCGGAAGAAGACTCCGCACACCGAGCATCCGCGCCCGCCCACATTTCCGTTGCCGCCCCGCGCCTGCGCGACGATAAGTTGCCCGTCTTCACCGCATGGTCACCAAGCTCCTCCACACTCGCTACCGCGTCACAGATTTGGAAAAAACCGTCGCATTTTACCGTGACGTGATCGGCCTCGCGGAAGTGGACCGCAAGGTGTCGCCGCGCGGCTCGAAGCTCGTCTTTTTGAAAGCGCCGCAGAGCGAGGAGCTGATCGAGATCTGCGAATTTCCGTCGAGCGGGCCCGTCATCGTCGGGCCGGATCTCACGCATCTCGCATTCGAGGTGGAAGACCTCGCCGCATTCGCGAAGCACGCGGCGGCGAAAGGCAGCCCGCTCTCCGACGGGCCGACGGTGACGAGTTCGGGCAGCATCATCGCATTCGTGGACGCGCCTGAAGGCTACGAGGTGGAAATCATCCAACGGCCAAGATGATTGCGGATCGCGGATTGCGGATTGCGGATTTGGGAGTCGCAACTGCGCGTTTGAACACGCCCAGCGGAACGACGTGCGTCTGCAAAAATCAGCAATCAGCAATCAGCAATCCGCAATCCCATGGAATTTGACTGGCTGGATTCGCCCTTCGATCTGCACAAGATCTCGCCACGCGAGATCGAGGAGTCGTTCGAGGATCCGTTCAGCCTGAGGCTCATGCCCGATGTGGAGATCGCCGGCGAAGGCCGCACGCGATATTTCAACCTCGGCAAGAGCATCGAGGGCCGCGCCATCTTCACCATTTTCTGGAGCGACGGGAAAAAATTCCGCTGCCTCCTGTCGCGCGAGATGACGCCAGAGGAGCTGTCGTTCTTCGACCGCAAGACGCAGGAGCTGAACTGACGCATGAAGACGATCAACGCATGGAGCCAGGTGCCGCGCTTCGAGTCCGAGGAGGATGAGGCGGCGTTCTGGCTGGAGACGCGCATTGATTCGCGGCTGATGAACCAGTCGCTGCTCCGCGCCGACAACCGCGAGAGCACGACCATCACGCTGCGCTTCGACCCGCGCCTGCTCTCGCGGCTCAAGCGCATCGCGCGCTCGCGGTATCTGAACTACCAGAGCATGATCAAGCAGTGGCTCAGCGAGCGGCTCGAGAAGGAACTGGAGTGAGGCGGGAGAGTGCTCAGTTCTCAGTTCTCAGTGGCCGCAAGATTTCAGTCTGAGAACTGAGAGCTGCGCACTCGGCCCTGGGCTTCCAAACTGAGCCACGGCCCACTCCGCGCTTTCCTTCGCGCACCGTCCGTGCTTCGAGATGCGCGTCGCACTTCACGCGACGCCCCGCATTCCAAAATGGACAAGACCGAACTCCGCCTCGACCCGCTCACGCGGGACTGGACCATCTTCAACGAAAGCCGCGCACTGCCGCCGGTGAACGGCTCCGTGCGCGACGACAAGCTCGCCGAGAGCCCGTTCCGCGCGGGGCTGGAACATTTTGCCGCGCACGCGCTGCATCACTCCGCAGGCGAATCCGGCTGGCAGGTGCGCGTGGTGCCGAACCGCCTGCCGGTCCTCCGCGTCGAGGGTGACAGCCGCGCCGAGGTGGACGGCCTCTACGAACATCTCGACGCGGTGGGCGCGAATGAAATCGTGATCGAGGATCCCGGCACGCGCACGCTCGACGAGCTGCCGCCCGGCGCGATCGCGCAGGTGATTCGCGCGTGGGCCGTGCGCATCGAGGACCTCATGCGCGACATGCGGCTACGCTCGTTCACGGTCATCAAAAGCGCGGGCCGCGCCGCGGGGCAGACGGTCGCGCACAGCCTGAGCCAGATCATCGCGATGGCGGTGGTGCCGCCCGCGCTGCGCAGGAAGCTGCGGCACGCGCACGAGCATTTCACGCTGCGCAAGCGCTCGCTGTTTGCGGACATCATCGAGCACGAGCGGCGCAATGCGTCCCGCGTGGTGCATGAGAACGCGGGCTTCTTCGTTTTCTGCCCGTATGCGGCGAGCGCGCCGTTTGAAATCGCGATCTGGCCGAAGCGCCAGTGCCCGGATTTCCACCGCATCACGCACGAGGAATCGGACCAGCTCGCGCTCGCGCTCGGGCTCGCGCTGCGCAAACTCAACCGCGCGAATGACCACCGGCCGTACCACCTCACCCTCACGACCGCGCCCTCGCGCGCCGCGACGCAGGAGGACTGCGATTCGCTCGACGATGCCTTCCGCTGGCACATCACGATCACGCCCGTGCTGCGTCCGCCGGACGCGCTGCCTGCGGCAACCGGCTGCCATGTGAACGGCATCTGGCCCGAGGTCGCGGCGGATTATTTGCGCACGCTGCCTGACGAACCATCGACGCCATGACGGGCCGCCATGTTTTTTTCGAGGGCCGCGTGCAGGGCGTCGGCTTCCGCTGGACGGTGAAAAATCTCGCGCGCGGCTACGACGTGACGGGCTGGGTGAAAAATCTGCCGGACGGCCGCGTGGAGATGCAGGCGAGCGGCGACGGAGACGAGGTGGATGCGTTTATTGAGGCGATCGAGGAGAGCGAACTGAAGAGCCACATCAAGAAAGTGGACGTCTCGGTAATGGCTCCGCCGGCGAAATTCCGGGGCTTCGAGATCCTGCAGTAGGCGCGGCTACGCGCGGGCGGCCTGCTTCTTTCCGGCGTCCTTTTTCTGCGAGCCGTAGTACTCCGAGTAGCGGTAGTAGTAGTAGTCCTGCAGCGACTCGTCCACGTCGTTGCAGACGAGGCCGAGCACGTTCACCTGGCGCTCGCGCAGCGTGTCGAGGGCCTTCTGGCTAATGCGCATGCTCGATGTGGCGAAGCGGAAGACGAAGAGCGTCGCATGGACTTTCGGCGCGAGGCTGGAGGTGTCGTCGGCGGCGGTCACGGGCGCGCTGTCCATGATCACGTAGTCGTACTGTGCGTCAGCGGCGCGAAGGAAGCGATCGGTGTCTGTGCTCAGGAAAAGTTCACCGGGGTTCTGCACGGTCGAGCCGCGCGAGAGCAGCGAGAGGCCGGGGACGCGCGTCTGTTGCACGGCGCTTTGGAGGGCGCAGTCGCCGTTGAGCACGTCTCCGAAGCCGGCGCCGTTTGGGAGATCGAGCGCATGGTGGAGTTCGCCGCGCCGCAGGTCGCCGTCCACAAGCAGCACGCGCACGTCGAACATCGCCATGGTGATCGCGAAGTTCAGCGCGACGGTGCTCTTGCCCTCGTTCGGTACGGCGCTGGTGACGAGGAAGGTCCTGGGCGGCGGCCCTTCGACCGGCAGGAAAAAAATCGAGGAGCGCAGCGAGCGCATGGATTCCACGAAGGTGTGCCGCTCGTCGTCCGGCAGCAGAGGCGCGACGTCCACGGCGCCCACGGCGCAGGAGACATGCGGGATGGTCGCGAGAAGGCGGTCGGGGAAGGTCGCCTGAAAATCCACGACGGAATCAATCCGATCATCGAACATCGAGATTCCCAGCAGGCAGACGATGCCGCCGAGGAGCCCGAGCACGAAGCCAGTCGTCAGCGTCCGTGCGACGCCGAAACGCGCAGTCTGTGCAGGAGTGGCCTTTTGGCGGACCGAGATGATTTCCTGATCCACGTTCCGCGTGATTTCGACGCTGCCCTTGGATCGGGAAAGATTCTCATACTGCGCGCGCATCCGGGAGATCCCCGCCTGGATGCCCGCGTGCTGCGTGAGGCGTTCGCTGTTGGAGGCGGCCTTGGCCTCCCATTCCTTCACGGTAGTCTCGAGGTTCCGGATTTCGAGCGTCGTCGCATCGCGGCGGCGCTTGAGTTCCTCGGTGCTCTGCTTGCGAAAGGTGTCAATGAGCTGCTGCTGTTGAGCGATCTGCTCGTCGAGTTCCACCATGATGGGGTGCCTCGGCGTAAGATCCCGCGCGTAGCCTGCGCGCTCGGCCTTGAGGGTCTCGATCCTCTGCCGCGCCCGTTCGTATTCGAGGAGCGGCCCGGTCGCGGAGGGTATGCGCGGGTCGCCTTCGCGGAGGTCGCCGCCATCGGGCTTGGGCATCTTGCGGTCGCGGGCGATCTGCTGGTCCGCGTCGAAGAGATCGAGCAGTTGCGATTCGTTCCGGAGTTCCGCGAGACGCGTGTTGAGCTTCGAGAGATACGCGGCGGCGGCATTCCCTTCCTGCTCGAGGAAGCCGGTCTTGTTGTCGCGCTGGAAGGCGAGGAGCCTGTCCTCCTCCTTGCGCAACTCGGCGGCGACGCGCTCGATCTCGTCGTCAATCGCGCCTGCGGCGAACTCGCCTTTCTGCGAGCGCATCTCGCGACGTGTGGCGATGTATTCATGGAGGATCGCGTCGAGAAATTTCTGCGTGTAGAGCGGCTCCTCGCCGGTTGCCGTGAGCGCGAAGATGGAGGTCTGCGGCAGCGGCTCGACGCGCAGCATCACCATGCTCACGGGGATTTCCGCGGCGGTCGTGCGCACGTAGGCTTCGGCGCGCGTGCGGATGGCCTCGTCCTTCATCAGCTCGCCCTGCGTGTTCATGAAGTGCGTCATCTCCTCGGAAAATGAGCCGCCCTCGGGCAGGTTGATTTTTCCGCTCACCATCATCCGCGCCTGGGACATGTAGATCTGTTTCTGCGAGGCGACCAGCCACGCCGCGATGCCGGTGCCGAGCGCGACGCCAAACGCGACGACCCACCAGTATTTCCGCAGCAGCATCCGGCAGCGGATGAAGCGCGCGTGTAGCCTGCGGCTGGATGCAGCCAGATCGTCCGCACCGTGCGATGAAGGGCCGGCCATCTTGCGTCAGATGTTGATGAATTTCCGCGGGACGATGATCCGATCGTCGGCCTGGAGCACGGGATCCTTTTCGATCTGCCCCTTGGTCAGGATCGCATCCACATCCACGATCGTTGTTTCCACTTTTCCGTCGGGCTTGTTGCGGACGAGCTTCACCTTTTTCGAATCGGAAAATTCCGCGAAGCCGCCGGCCTTCAGAATCGCCTTGCTCACGGTGAGGCGCTCTTCCGCCGGGATCTCGATGCTCCCCTGCGTGCGCACCTGGCCGCTGACATACACGGTGCCGCGCGATTTCGCGCTCGCCGAATCCAGGCCGATGATGACGGTCGCGTGGATGAAATATTCGCGCTGGAGCAGCGGCTTGATGGCCTCCGCAAGCTCGCGGCATGTGCGACCGCCCGCGCGCACGCGGCCGATGAGCGGCACCTCGACTTCGCCGCTGTCCGTCACAACGAGGGAAAGCGGTGCGCGCTTTTCCTGCACGACGCGGTAGCTGAGGCGGTCGCCTGCGCCGAGCTTGCGCGCGCTGTCCAGCACGTCCATGGAGGTCGTGCCGGCGACGATGCCGGCTGCCGAGGAGGGATCGGCTTTTTCCCGCTGCTGCGCCGACGCCATCACCGGGATGAGCAGCGCGATGAGGGCCGCGATTTTGATCCGCACGAGGTGAAAACGGCGCGTCGTCATGCGGGTCAGAACTGGTAACTGAGGCTGACGATGCCGGAGTGCTGCGTGTAGCTGCGGAGCGCGAGGTTCGAGTCCTTGTCCACGTAGCCGTAGCGCATCCCGAGCGCGGTGCGGCCCGAAAGCCGGAACGAAAGCCCCGCGCCGCCGCCCCATCGGAACGCGTGCTCCGCGCCCGCCGCGGCCGTACCGGAGTCGCGCGCGTCCTCGACGAATGCGTCGAAATTCCATGTCATGATGTCGTTCATCCGCCAGTTCGCAGCGTAGCGCGCGAAGACGTAGTCGGTGAAATTCATGCGGAGCCCGAGCCGCGCCTCGCGTCCGACCGAGAGCGTGTGGCTGATGTATTGCGTGATGCGCTGCGCCACGGAGAGGTTCGCATACCAGCCCGCGAAATCGCTCCGGTCTGCGCGCGTCCCGCTCCGCTCGAAGCTCATATCCTGATAACCCGCGCCTAGGCGCAACTTCGTGTATTGCGAGAGCGTCGCGTCCACAAACGCGCCCGCCGTCCAGGTCGTCGCGTCGTTGCTCGTGCGATCCTCATAGTTCACGAGCGCCGCGCTGCTATCGATGCCGATGCCCAGCGCATCACTCACACGATGCCGCGCGCTGACGAAAAACTGCTCCTCGGTGCGATCCAGAAAATTGAATTCTGACGAGAGCGTGTTGTAGATGAAGTGATCGTAGCCGATGACGAAATCCCAGTCCGGGTAGCGGATGAATGCGGTGATCCCCGAGGAATTCTGGAGCCGCGCGAACCGCTGCACATTGCTCAGCGTCGGCTCGTCCACCGGGTTCTGCACGATCGTGATCCGGTCGTGGATGTTCAGCCGCAGATGCTCGCCGACGAAAATGTCGAAGCCAAACTGCGTGCCCGGATCGATCAGCAGCGCCTGCGTGTCGAGGTGCGGGTTGTTGAGAAATTTTGCGAATCCGTCCACGCGGCAGATTTCCAACATCGTCTTCAACGCCGTGCGCAAGTCGCCGGCAGACGTGCTCCCGATCGTCCACACCGCCGTGCTCGCGTCGCCGCAGGCCGCGGCCCCCGAGATCGTCACCGCCGCGACCGCCGCCGTCCCGAATCCGTGGAAAAAAGTCGTCTATCAACGCATCACATCGCCCGTCGTGAAAAAATCCGCGCCCGATTTCAAAGGCGGCCCGGACGGAAAACAGATCGCCGACGGCAAACGAACCGCTGCTCCCGGCGCAAAATCCACGCCTGAAGATCCCACGCTGACCCTCGCCGAGGCCATCGTACGCACCGCGCTCGATGCGCAGCCCGGCCTCTCGCTTTCGGCGCTCCAGTCCGCCGCGGACATCGCGATCGTCGGCGATCCCTCCGTTCTTCTGCGCTACATCCAGAGCCCGCGCTCGATCTCCGGCGTCGGCGACGCGGGCACGAGCAACTACGCGAACGAACCGCTCCGCCGGGGCGTCTCCAATACCGCGCCGGTCCCTGCGCCGAACCCGCCCGTCGTCAGCCGCTGAACCATGCGAGCAAAAACTCCCAGCATCCGCGCAGTTGCCGCAGCATTCGTCCTGCTCCTCACCACCGCCGCGAGCCGTGCCGTGCTCCTCGACTGGGCAGCTCTCCCCGGCGGGCAGACGTGGCCGAACAGCTCGACCAGCAACCAGTTCAACCTCGACGGTGTCGCGGGGAACGACATCCAGATCACCATCACAAAAAGTGCAGGCATCACTTGGGCGACCGAACCGAGCAACGGTCAGCGTTACCCGCAAAATATTGCCGACCCAGTGATCCAAAGCGGCGTCCCCGGCCTTCAGATGTGGACATCGGCGGGCATGGTGAATTCCACCAATAATGTCACCGTCACCATCACTTTCCTCGGCACCTACGCGACCGGCGCCTATGTCCAGAACCTCACCCTCTTCGACGTGGATGCATCCGCCACGTTCATAGACAGGGTGGTTATCTCCGCGCTGAGGGGAGCGACTCCGGTGACGCTCACGGCCACGAACAACAGCGCGCTCGGCACGCCTGCCAACACGATCACGGGCTCCGGCACCACCAGCGTCGTCGCCCTCGGCAACACCGCCGTTGGCAACGTCACGAACGCCCGGGGCGACGTGTACGTGAACACTGGGAACCAGCTCGTGACATCGATCACGTTGGTCTGGAACAACCCCGGTCCGAACTTCGGCTCGCAGGCGATTGATCTCGGCAACATCACCTTCACGCCCGAAGTCGGCAGCAGTTCCGCGGCGCTCGCCCTCTGCGCAGGCCTGCTCGTATTCGGCCGGCGGCGGCAGTCTGCCGCACGGGCCGCAGCATGAATCCCCGCGGGCCGCGCGCAGATGCGCTGGAGCCCGTGGCATCGGCGGATCGGAAAAGACGCCGCTGGTTTCTGCTCATTGCGCTGGCGGTCATCCTCACCCTCGCTGCCACACTCGGGCGCAAGGCATTCGCACGCTGGCAGCACGACCGCCTGATCCGCGCCGCGGCAAAATCATTTGCGCACGGCGACCTCCGCAGCGCGTCGCTTTCCGCGCGCGAGGCATTCCTGAAAAATCCCGCCAGCATCGCCGCGTGCGCCATCCTCGCGGAGATCGCCGGGCAGCAGCAATCGCCCGAGGCGATCCTCTGGCGGCAGCACCTTGTCGGGATCGATCCCGCGAGAAGCGCGCGCCTTCTCGACCTTGCCACGACTGCTTCCGCACTCGGCGAGACGTTCATCGCCGCTCAGGCACTTGCCCAGGTCGCCGCGTCCGATCGCGACACTACGGCATTTCACGCGACCGCTGGCAGCGTCGCAATCACGGCGAAACAATTTGTGCGGGCTGAAGCAGAATTTCAGCGCGCGGCCGAACTCGATCCGAAGAACGAAAACATCCGTCTCAATCTCGCGACGATCCGTCTCGCGATTGCGCCGCTATCCGAGGCATCCGAGGCCGCTGCGACCCTCGAACGCTTCCGCGAGAACCCCGTCTTCCGCACAGCCGCACTCCGCGCACTGCTTGCCGACGCGCGGCGTCGCGGTGATTTCGCACGCGCCATGAGCCTCGCCACCGCACTCCGGCAGGGCCCAAATCCCACCCTTGCCGACCTGCTGCTCTGGCTTGAGGAACTCCAGCGCGCCAGCAGCCCGGAATTCGATGTGCAGCTTCGCGAACTGCAAACCGCAGCCGTGAAAGCCGAAGGCACGCCCTACTCGATCATGGCGTGGATGAACGCGCGCGGACTCGCCGCGCAGACCGTCGCGTGGGCCGGTTCCCTCCCCTCCCCCGTGCGCTCACGCATCCCGGTTCCGCTCGCATTTGTCGAGGCGTGCCTGCTCACCGGCGACTGGAAGCGCGCCCGCGCGCTCGTGAACGAAGGCGACTGGGGCGACATGGATTTTCTCCGCTTCGCATTCCACGCGCGCGTGCTCTACGAGACCGGCAACCATATGCGGCGCGCGGAATTCCGCGCCATGTGGGAGCACGCGACGAACTCCACACGCGGCAACGTGAACGCGCTCTCGATGCTCGCGCGCCTCGTCACCGGCTGGGGCTGGAAGGACGAGGCCGCGCAGCTCTGGTGGATCATCGCCCGCAACAACACCGGCCAGCGTCCCGCGCTGGAGGCGCTCTACGCGATGCACGCCGCCGACCGGAACACGCGCGAACTCCACCGCGTCGCGCGCCGCATTTTCGAAATCGAGCCCGCGAATCCCGCGGCGAAAAACAACCTCGCATCCCTCGCGCTCCTGCTCGGCGAGACGCTGCCCGAGGCGCACCGCCTCGCTGCGGAAAATTTCAAACTCGACGCGTCGCAGTCAGCATTCGCCGCGACATACGCGATGTCGCTCCACCGGCAGGGCCGCACCGCCGAGGCCGTCGCCGTCCTCGAAAAAGTCCCCGTCGCGGCATTCGACGATCCCTCAGCCGCTGCCACATTCGGCGTGATCCTCCACGCCGCCGGCGAGAACGCAAAGGCTGCGTCGTTCCTGAAAAAGGCCGCGCACGGAAAGGCCCGGCTCTTTCCCGAGGAGATCGCGATGGTCGCCGAAGCGCGGGATCGCAAGCCGTGAGCGCGAACCCCGATCGCCGCGCGTGGTTTGCCGCCATCGCATTCGCGTGGCTCGGTGCGTGGCTTCACCTCGCGGGAGAATGGCAGGCCGACGAGCAATACCGCTACGGCTTCGGTGTCCCGTTTCTATTTTGCTGGATGGCATGGCGGCGATGCCGCGGAACGATGGAACCCGGCGCACGCACGCCTGCGTGGTGGTGCATGATCACCGCCGCGCTTCTCGCGCTTCTCCTCGGCGAATTGCTCCGCTGGCACGATCCGCTCTGGCGGCTCACCGGCGCGCTGCTCACCGCCGCCGCCGCGCTGCTCACCGGCGCGTGGCTCCATCGCATCGGCGGCGCACCGCTGCTGCGCCGCGGGATCTTCCCGCTCGCATTCGCCGCACTCGCCGTGCCGTGGCCGGTGCCGGTCGAGAATTGGATCACGCAGCACCTCGCCGCCGTCGTCACCGACTTTGCAACGATGCTTGTGAACGCATGCGGCATCGCCGCGCTCCAGCGTGGCAACGTGATCGAACTCGCAAACGGCTACGTCGGCGTGGACGACGCATGCAGCGGCATCCAGTCCCTCCAGTCCGCGCTCATGGTGTCGTTTTTTCTCGGTGAATATTTCTCACTGCGCCCCGCACGGCGCGCCGCACTCGTCCTCGCAGGATGCGTGTTTTCCGTCGCCGGAAACTTCGTCCGCATCGTCACGTTCACGCTGATCACGCATACAGGCGGAAAGTCCGGCGCGGCTACGTGGCACGACACCGTCGGCGCAGTTGCCACAGTGGCGATCTTCGCGCTCCTGCTATTCGTCGCGTGGAAATTTTCCGGCGGTCCGATCCCGCCCACCGCGGAAGCTTCAACGCCAAGCGCACCCGCAGTCGGCGCGGAAGGCCGCGGCATTTTCGCCGTCACGGTCGCGATCTTCTTCACCGCGTGGGTGTGGTCTTCGCGCACCGGGCACCGGGATTCCACGCACCGATGGATTCTCTCCGACCACCAGATGCCCTCCGGCTGGAGATCCGAATCCATCGCCGCCACAGCGTCCGCAAAATCGCAACTGCGCTTCACCGAATGGCACAGCCTCCGCGTGCAGAACACCAATGGCACAGCCGCACAGGTGATCCGCCTCTCGTGGAAGGGCGGCGCGCGCACCCCGGCATTCGTCACAAATCACACGCCCGCGGTTTGCCTGCCGTCGTCGGGCTGGAAACAGTCGGCACCCGCATTTTTTCTCACGCTGAAAGTCCGCGGCGGCGAACTGCCGTGCGCCGCATTTCCGTTCGAGCGCGACGGCGTGCGCCTCCTCGCATTGCAGCATCTCTCCTCGGGCGGACGCCCCGAGCTTCGCCTCATGGATCCGTCGCAAATCCCCGGCACCTTCGCGCGCCTTGGGACGCTCTGGCACGAGCCGATGCGCCAGATCACCGAAGAAGTCCTGCTCTACATCCCCGACCCCGGCGACGCCGAAGCGCGGAAAAATTCCGCCGCCGAATTCCTCAACGCAGTCCTCTCACAGCGCACGCCGTAATGAGGACAATCCTACCCGCAGAGTCCGCGATAGTGCGGTTCAATCAAAAGTGTGGCCTCGTTTTGAACTCCCGGTAACCAGCGAAAGGGCCCACATTTGTGACCACATCCGCAAGCTGCCTCACCGCGATGACCGGCTCGTAGCCTGCGGATTCGCGTCGCGCAGACATCGCCGTGGAGAAAAATCCCACGATGCTCGCGGTAGGCAGCATGACGAAGGCGAGCACCAGGATGAGCGCGACGGCCTTGTGGCGGGTGGTGCCGCCCCTCTACTTGATCTGCTCCCGGCTCCATTTCGCGGCGCGGATCTGGACGTTGGTGGTGAAGACGCGGTAGCGCACGCGTTTCGTGGCGAGCGTCTTTTCGAGGGTGGCCAGATCGCTGGCGAACTCTGTCGTGTCGCTGAAAAGTGTCGAGAGGCCGAAGACGTCTGCATCCCCGGTGGATGAGAGGCCGAGCCTTGCGGCG
>BJFP01000102.1 GCA_014189875.1 Verrucomicrobiota bacterium
ATCGCTTCATTTCCGCAGCGGACGGACGAGTACCCGGAGACGCTCTCGCAGCCGGACTTCGGGGAGCCGCACTTCATCGGCAGCTATGCGAATTCGGCAGCGGCAATCCGGCGCTCCACATTCCGCGACATCGGCGGATACCCGGACTTTTTTTTCCACGCCTACGAGGAGCCGGACTTCGCGCTGCGCTGCGTCGCAGCCGGATGGGAGGTGCGCTACGAAACGGCGGCGACCGTCCGCCATCACTTCACCGCGACTGAGCGGAACGAGATGCGCACGCATCAGCGCCATGCCCGGAACGAGCTGTGGAGCGTGCTGATGCGTTGCCCGCTGCTGCAGCTTCCCGCAGTCGCGGTGTTCCGCGCGGCGCGCCAGTTCGGATACGCATGCCGCCGCGGCTTCGCGTGGGCCGTGCGGGAGCCGAAGTGGTGGTTCGCATTTCTCCGCGGCATCCCGCGCTGCCTCGCCGCGCGCGCGCCCGTGCCGTGGCGGCGCTACCTTGCTTGGATGCGACTGCTCCGGAATCCGATCCGCGATCGGGCGGAGTGGGACGCGAAATTTCCATCCGAGCCGTGACGCGGATGACGCCCTCTCTTTTTTCTCCGCACCATCATGAACCCCGCGCCCTCGCCAGTCCGCCGCAACACTCCCGAATTTGTCTGGCTCGCCGGGCTTCTCATTTTCTGAGCCGCGCAGGCCGCGGCCCTGCTGTCGCAGGCGCCGTACGTGCGCGACGCCGTGCCTCCGTCGCTCGAACAGGATCGGATCTTCCTCCTCCTGCGCGCACAGGCGAATGCCCCGCGGTAGGATCGGTGCCGACGGCCCGCGAGTGCTCCGTGCGAGAGAGCTTTGGCGGGACTTTCGCTCACGGAAAATCCACCATCTGGCACACCCGCCGCTACTCAGAGAAGTTCAGCCCTGCTCCATTTCGTGATTATACCCGCCTCAGCCGACCGATCCCGCATCGCCGAGCTCGATGTGCTGCGCGGAATCGCCGCAGTGATGGTGATGATCTTTCACCACACGGTGATTTTCCAAAGCATGTTCGGCGACGGGCGTGCGCCGGGGCTTCAGTTTGGCGTGTTTGCAGTACACCTGTTTTTCATGATCAGCGGATTCGTGATCTTCATGACGCTCGCCCGCACACGGTCTGCGCTGGATTTCGCGGTGTCCCGGGGCTCGCGGCTGTTCCCGGTGTTCTGGGTGGCAGTACTGCTCACGCAGACCGTGGTGTGGTGCGCCCCTCTGCCGGGTCTCACCGTGTCGTGGCGCGACGCGATGTGGAATCTCACCATGCTCGCCCAACCGCTGCGCGTGCCGATGGTGGACGTCGTGTACTGGTCGCTCGTCATCGAGCTCGCGTTCTATGCGCTCATGCTCGCGCTTTTCCACGCCCTCGCGCGGCAGCGGCTCGGCTGGAGCAATGCGCGCCCCCTCGTCTTTCTCGGCACCATCTCCTACAGCCTCTACCTCGTGCACCAAAATATCGGCTACGTCGTCATGTGCGCGCTCACGACATTTCCGCGCCCGGTCCAACTGGCCGCAGCCGCAGCAACGGTGATGCTCGCCGCGACATTGCTCACCTTCCTCGTCGAGCAGCCCGCGCTGCGGCTCATCCGGAAATTTTACCGGAGACATCGCCTGGAAAACGGGAGCCCCGCTGTGGAATCCACATGAGGATCTCCTTCTCAGCCACGAACCCCTGCCACATGTGGCCCACCGCGCGCGCCGTCGCCGAGGCTGGTGCGCTCGCGCACTTCTACTCGGGCTATCCTGCATGGAAAATCGCGGATGCAAATCCCGCGCACCTGCGCTGCTTTAGCTTCCGCACAAACGTCGTGTACGGCCTGCTGAAATACGCGCCCGCCGCGCTGCGTCCGAGCGCCCGGCGGCTTTTCCTGTGGCAGGATCGGGGCTTCGACCGTTGGGTCGGCGCGCACTTGGAGCCGTGCGATTTCATCCACGCGATGCCCGGCCAGGCGCTGCACACCTTTCGCGCCGCGAAGAAGCTCGGCATCCGCACCGTGCTCAACCACGCGACCGGCCCGGCACGCGAATGGGTGCGCATCATGCGCCCCGAATACGAGCGCGTCGGCATGAGCCTCGAAAAGGAATGCCCGTATGACGCCGCGTATTTCGAGCGTGAGGACGAGGAATATGCGCTCGCCGATTTCCACTGTGCCGCATCCACCGTCGTGCGCGACCAGCTCATCGCGACGGGCATCCCCGCAGCCCGCGTGTGGGTCGCCCCGTACGGCGCGGATACGAATGCGCGCGTCTTCCGCAGTGCGGAGAAGCCATCCGCGCCGCCATTTTTTCGCATCCTCTTCGCAGGGCAGATCAGCCTGCGCAAAGGCATCCGCACGCTGCTCGAAGCGCTCACGCTCGCGGGCCGCGCGCATTGGAAGATGGAATTCATCGGCTCGCGGTCCGCGGAGACTGCGAAGGACTTCGCAGCATACCGCGGCGCGACACCGCTCACCTTCCACGGCGCGCTGCCGCAGGAGCACCTCGCACGGGCGATGCGCGACAGCAGCGTGCTCGTGCTGCCGTCGCTCGAGGAGGGCTTCGGCCTCGTCGTGCCGCAGGCGCTGAACTGCGGCTGCCCGTGCATCGTGAGCGATCGCACCGGCGGCAAGGACTGCATCCGGCACCGCGAGAACGGCAGCATTTTTCCCGTCGGCGACGCCGCCTCGCTCGCGGCCGAACTCGCTTGGTGGGAGCGGAACCCGAGGCGCACGTCGGACAACTTCACGTGGACGGACGGCGCTCGCACAATTATTGCGGAGAGCGAGGCAGCCCTCAGCCGATGAATTTTTTCCCGCGACCAGCCAAGAAGCAGACGAACGCCCCGCCGCGCGGGGTCATTCCGCCGGGGCCGCAGCGCCGGCAGCAGGCACCGGAGATGGACGTGTGGGAGTGTCCCCGGCCGCAGCAAAGCGCCACCGTCGCAAGCCTGATCGGGCTGGTCATCACGGCCTTCGCCGCGAGCAGCGGAGGCGCGGCACAGCGCCCCTCCGCGATGGCATCCATCGCTGCAATCGGGACGCTCCTGTCGCTCGCCCTCGGGTTCTCGTTCGACGTGCGCAAGGGGCTGAACAACCTCATCCGCGCCGATGTCCTCGCAATCCTGGCATTCTATTTTCTGACGCTCTTCGAGTTCCTTTTTCCGCAGACAAAATTCGATGCGCTGGCCACGCGCGACAACGCCGCGACGGCGATCAACCTCGTCATCCTCGGATTTGCCGGCCTGCTGATCGGGCGGCATTTTTTCCACCCGAAACGGCCGCCCCTCCAGCGGCTGCTCACCCACGAAATCCCGCCCGGAATTTTGGTGCTCATTTTCTGGACCGCATTCTGCATCGGCTACGCGCACCAGTGGGCCTCGCCCGCCGTCGGATTCAGTCCCGTGAAGTGGCTGGACTACCTCACTCGTCCGCGCTTCGAGCAGCCGTGGGGCCGCGGGAGGCTCGGCGACTTCGGCGCGCTGATCTACGAGCTGAACATGCTCATCAATCTCGTGCCTCCGCTCGCGGGAATCATTCTCGCGCGGCGGCATCGCTTCGGCATCCTCTCGCTGGTCCTGGTGGTCTCCGGGTTTCTGCTTGTGCTCTTCATCGCCTTTGCCGGCGCCACGCGCAGCGTGCTTGCAAGTTACCTGGTCACGTTCGTCATCGGGTTTGCATTTGCATCGTCAAAGGGGCGCAAGAAAGAGCTGCTCGTCGTCAGCGGTGCCGCCGCGGCGATGATGATGTTCGGCACCGTCGCGATGCTCCACATCCGCTCGCAAGGCCTGAAAAAATTCCTCACCGGAGAAGCGGCCCACTCGATCACCAAGGCCGACACCCTGTATGTGGACTACAACCTGTGCAACATCGCGAAGCTCACGTCCGTATTTCCGTCGCGGATGCCCTACCTCGGCCTCGAGGTGCCGTATCTCGCACTGATCCGCCCGATCCCGCGCGCGCTGTGGAAAGGAAAGCCCGAGGGACTCTCAAGCAGCATCGAACACGCGCTCGGCGAGTTCAGCGGATCGATCACGATCTCCGCCAGCTTCGTAGGCGAGGCTTACATGGCGGGCGGCTTTTTCGGAGTCCTCCTATGCGCCCTGTTTTTCGGCGCGATCAATGGCTGGTGGTCGCACCTCATGGGTCCGAAAAATTCCGAGCTTGGCATCCTCATCTACGCGTCCGGATTTTTCGCCGCCGTGATCTCGATGCGCAGCCTCTTCACTTACACGACCGCACTCCTTCCTTCCGTCGCAGCGATCGTTGGCACGGGCTACCTTGTCCGTTACCTCGCGCGGAAGGCCCGGGCGCTCGCATTCTCCTCGCGCTCCCGCCGGAATCTTCCCGGCGCGGACGACAGCGGGCAGCCATATTCCGAAGATTGAATCCGCCGCGCCCAACGATCAGCACCGGAGCAACGGGCCGCCGCCACGCGTGCGATATTTTCAACGCGGACGCGTGATGAAAGTCGCATTCGTCAGCGTGCTCCCGTCACCGTACCAGCGCGATCTTTTCGCGGCGCTCGCGGCGCGGGCGGATGTCACGCCGCGCGTTTTTTACATGGAGCGCGCTGCGCCGGACTCGCCGTGGCCGGAGCGCCCGCTCGCGGCGTATGAGAGCTACCTGCCGGGCTTCTGGTTTTCGATCGGACACGCACGCGTGCATGTGAACTGGCGGCTCCCGTCGCCGCGCGACTACGATGTGATCGTGTGCAATACGCTCATGTCGCTCACCGGCCAGTGGCTCTTGCGCGCGAAGCTGCGGCGCTCGCGCTGGATATTCTGGGGGGAAAAACTTGGCGCACGCTCGCGCAGGCACGACCTGCTTACTGCGCCGCTTCATCGTGCCGCGGGCATCGCCGCGATCGGATCGTGGGCCGAGTGCGACTACGCCGAGCGGTTTCCAAAGACGCGCATTTTCAATATCCCCTACCACTGCGACCTCGCGCCCTTCGCCGCCGAGTCGCGACCGCCGCGCGAGCCCGGCGCCGTGACGTTTCTTTTCTGCGGACAGATGATCGCGCGCAAAGGCGTGGATCACCTCCTCGCCGCATTCGCGACCCTGCCGGAAAATGCACGCCTGCTCCTCGTGGGCCGCGAGGCGGAACTGCCGCAGATGCTCGCCGCGCTCACCCCATCCGCGCGCGCGCGTGCGATACGCGGGCTTCCAGGCCCCCGAGGCGCTGCCGCCGTTCTTCGCACAGGCCGATGTCTTCGTGCTCCCCAGCCGGCACGACGGCTGGGGTGTCGTCGTGAACCAGGCGCTCGGCGCGGGCCTGCCGGTCATCGCGAGCGATCACGTCGGCGCGGCGCACGACCTCCTGTGCGAAGGCGAAAACGGCTTCACTTTTTCTGCCGGTGACGCAAATGCACTCGCCGCCGCCATGCTCCGCTACGCTGCGAATCCCGACCTCGCCCGCGCACACGGCGAAGCCTCATCGCGCGCGGCCGCGGACTGGACTCCCGCGCGCGGAGCCGAACGGTGGGCACAGGCCTTGCACACGGTCTGCGCTCCTCAACTCCAAACCCCCAACTCCCAACCGCTCTGAAAATCCTCATCGCCAGCACCAGCAGCGGCTCCCGCGGCGGAGGCGAGCTTTACCTCTGCTACCTCGGCCGCTCGCTCGCGGCGCGCGGGCACGAGGTCGCGCTCTGGGCCTCGTCGCATCCGCGCATGGACGAACTCTGCGCGCTCTTCGGAAAAATCGGCACGGTGCTGCGGCAGGACTATACGAACGCTTACGACCGCCGTTTCCGCTCCATCGCGAGCCATCTCGATCGCGCCTCGGCGCGCGCGGCGGCGGAATCGTGGAAAAAATTCGCGCCCGACATCGTCCATCTCAACAAGCAGAATCTGGAGGACGGCCTCGACCTCCTGCGCGCCGCGGGCGACTGCGCACTGCCGAGCCTCTGCACGATCCACCTCACGCAAAGTGCGCGCTACCTCCGCGCACGCACGCCGTGGATTCGTGACTGGATCGCGCGCCGCGCGCTGACGCGCTACCGCGGCCCGATGGTCGCCGTCATCGAGGAACGGAAGCGCAACCTCGCGGAATTCCTCGGCAGCGCGGAGCGCGTCCACGCGATTCCGAATGGTGTCGAACTCTACGATCTCTCCGAACGCGGAAAGACCCGCGATGCTGTGCGCCGCGAATTCGGCATCGCGCAGGACTCCCTCCTGCTCGTCGCTGTCGGGCGGATGGTTCCGCAGAAGCGGCCCATCGCATTTCTCGAATACGCCGCGCGGATCCTCGAACGCCTGCCACACGCGCACTTCATCTGGGTGGGTGACGGCAATCTCGCGCCCGAGTGGGATCGCTGGGTCGGCGACCGGCAGCTCGGCAGCGTGATCCAGCGCCTCGCGTGGCGCAGCAATGTGCGCGACATGCTTTTCGCCGCGGATGCCTTTCTCCACGTCGCGGAATTCGAGGGGCTGCCGCTCGCCATTCTCGAGGCGCTCAGCGCCGGGCTGCCGTGCGCCATCTCCCCGAACCTGCTCCGCGAAATGCCATTCCTGAACGACACAAACTCCGTGGCAATCGGCGACGGCGATGCGTGGGCCGAGACGCTCGCCGATCCCGGCGAACTCGCGGTGCGCGGGAAAAATGCGCGGCGGCTCGCGGAGGAACAGTTCTCGTTCGACATCATGGCCGCGCGCTACGAGGCGCTCTACCGTGAGACCTTGCAACGCCGCGCGTGAACATCCGTTTCTTCGAACCTCCACCCGCCCAGAAAATCGGCGGACTCGATGCTGCCATCAGCTCGCTCGGCGCAGCGCTGAGGCAGCTCGGCCACAGCGTCTCGGTGAATGCGGGGCAGCCCTTGGATTCCCCGGAGACGGCCGTGCATTTCCACGGGCTGTGGCAGCGGAATTTCCCCGTGCTCGCGCGAGAGTGCAGGCGGCGCGGCATCCCGTATGTCGTGAGTCCGCACGGGATGCTGGAGCCGTGGGCGCGGCGGAAAAAATGGTGGAAGAAGTGGCCGTACTTTCAGCTCATCGAGAAGCGCTGGATCGCACGGGCCGCGTGCGTGCTGGCGACGGCCAAGCCCGAGGCGGATCGCCTCGCGCAATTTTTTCCGCACAGCCGCATCGAGTCGCTGCCGCTCGGACTCACGGCGGACACACGGCCCGATCACGCAGCCGCACGCGCGAAGCTCGGCTGGAACACGGACGAAACCGTGCTGCTCTTGCTCTCGCGCATCCACGAGAAGAAGGGGCTCGATCTGCTGCTGGCCGCGCTCGCGGAACTTCACGGCACACTGCCGGCGCCGGCGCGGCTCGTAATCGTCGGCCCCGAGGAGCAGCCCGGCTACGCCGCGCGCTGCCGCGATTTCATTGTGCAAAATGCCCAGCGGCTCCCGCGCACGGACTGGCTCGGCCCCGTCTGGGGCGACGATCGCTGGCCGTATTTTCAAGGCGCTGATCTTTTCTGCCTGCCCACCCATTCGGAAAATTTCGGCCTCGCCGTGCTCGAAGCCTGCCAGGTCGGCACGCCCGCGCTCACGACGACCGAGACGCCGTGGGCCGACACGCTCGGCGGCGAACGCGGCTTCATCGCACGACCGGAAACAGCGGACATCCGCACGCAGCTCGCGCGCTTTTTTCCCCAGCCGCGCCGCACCGAAGCCGACCGCGCCGCACTCGCGGATTGGGCATGGGAGAATTTCGACTGGGCAAAGCTCGCGCCGCGCTACGCCGCTCTCTACGAAGGCCTCCACTGACCACGATGCCTGCGAAAAAAACAGCGCCCATCTCCCCCGAAGGCAAACGCGCAGCCGAGCGCGTGCGGCTGATTTTTTTCAGCATCGCCGCCGCGAACCTTGTGCTTGTTGCGATCATGATGTGGCAGCGGCGCGGCACGGACAAGGCACACCCATCCGATCCTGCGAAACCTGCCGCTGTGGAAGATGGTGCGCCGTCAAAATCCGACGCCGCCCCGGCTCCGGCGAAGCAGAAAGAAAACCCGTAGCTGCCGACGGCAGGAGGCGGGCCGACCTCCCGTAGCCGCGCTTGTGAAAGCGCGGGCTGATCGCCTCACAGCTTGTGAGCAGCCGCGCGCACATGGCCCGACACGGGACACCGCTCCGAGCCGGGCCGACCCATTGTCGGCCCCACATTGCGCGCACGCTGACGAAGAATTCCCCGTCATTCCAAGCCTGACATCACACTGGGTAATCTCCACCTTTCGCGCGATGCACATCCGCCCTGCCGCCGAAGCCGACATCCCGCTGCTCCGCGATCTCGCGCAGCGCATCTGGCGCGAGTGCTACCCCGGCATCATCGCGCCGGAGCAGATAGAATTCATGCTCGGCTGGATGTATTCCGAGGAAGAAATCCGCCGGCAATTCGCAGCGGGCACCCCGTGGGAAATCGCCGTGGTGGACGGCGCGCCCGCCGGCTTCCTCTCGTGGCAGCGCGAGGACGACGGACGTGTGAAAATCAGCAAGCTCTATCTCCTCCCGCAGCACCAGCGCCTTGGCCTCGGCAGGAAGATGATCGATCACATCGCCGCACGCGCACGCGCGCTCGGCGCACACGCGATGTGGATGCAGGTGAACAAGCGCAACGGGCGTGCGATCGGCGCGTATCTCAAGGCCGGCTTCCATATCGAAAAGGAAGCCGTGTTCGACATCGGCGGCGGCTTCGTGATGGACGACTACCTGATGGCGCGGAGCGTGTGACGCAGCGCGTCGGTAGCCGGGGCTTTCCAGCCCCGGCACCTCCCGACGGCACATCGTGCGTGGCACATCGTCCAACTTGTGCCGCCGCAGATGCGCTGCTAAATCCCGCGGATGCGAAGAGTCGGAGAATTGCAGGACGAAAACCAAGCGCGGACATTTCACGATGTGCTCGTGTCGCGCGGCATCGGGAATAACGCCGAGCAGGAGGACACCGGGACATTTTCGATCTGGGTGCATGATGACGATCAGATCACCGAGGCGGCACGGTTGTTCGCGCTTTTCCGAACATCGCCGGATGCGCCGGAATTCCGCGACGCCACGGCGGCGGCGAAGGTGATCCGCGCGCAACTGGTGAAGTCCGAGGGCCGCCGCCGCTCGGCGGTGGTGGACGAGGCGCGCGTCGGCTACGAGCGGAATTTTGCGGGCGGTGGCATGATCACGATCCTGCTCGTGGTGCTCACGGTCGCGATCACGGTTTATGCGGGGTTCATGCGTTCGTCGTCCGTGGATCGCGCGGTGATTGACCGGCTGTATATCTCGCATTTTCCATACGCCCATAGCGGGCAGGACGGGCCGTCGCATTTCCTCCCCGAAGTCCGCGCCGGCGAAGTGTGGCGGCTCATCACGCCGATTTTTCTGCACGGCGACTTCATGCACATCATTTTCAACATGATGTGGCTCGCGCAATTCGGGAAGTTCATCGAGTCGCGCTTCGGCGGGGCGAAGCTGCTCGCGCTCGTGATGGCCATCGGTGTCGGCTCGAATCTCGTGCAGTACGTGTCGGCGGAGCACCCCTACTTCGGCGGCATGTCAGGCGTGAATTACGGGCTGTTCGGCTTCCTGTGGATGAAGGGAAAATTTGGCCGCGACCAGAACTGGCAGATGCACCCGCAGACCGTGCAGCTCATGCTCATGTGGATGGTGCTTTGTTTCACCGGCCTGCTCGGTCCGATCGCAAATGGCGCGCACGTCGGCGGCCTGGTGATCGGGGCGCTGCTCGGCTTCTCGTCCGCGCGCCTCGTGCCGTGGCTGGAGCGCACCTCGCGGTAGGCTCACTTCCGGACGTTGGACGTTAAATGTTGGACGTTTGGCCCGCCGCAGGCGTGCCACGGCTGCGCGCAAGATTTTCATTCATGAGTCCGCTGCGCGGGGCTTCAACGTTTAACATTTAACGTCCAACGTTACACTTTTGACGACGAGCAGCGCCGCCTGTCCCACACGGCGTTGACACACCGGAGCCGCCTTCTAACCTGCGCGCCCCATGTCCGACGCCGCCGATTTGAAACGCACGCCACTCCACGCCGAGCACGTCCGCCTCGGTGGAAAAATGATCGGCTTTGGCGGCTGGGACATGCCGGTGCAGTACACGGGAATCATGGACGAACACCACGCGGTGCGAAAGGCGCTCGGCGTCTTCGACATCTCGCACATGGGGCAATTTTTTGCCCGCAGCGATGGAAGCACAGGTGCGGCGGCGTGGCTGAATTCGATGCTCACGAACAACGTGAACAAGCTCGCACCCGGCCAGGGCCAGTACACGCTGATGCTGAATGTACGTGGCGGCGTGATTGACGATCTCATCATCTACCGCATCGCCGACGCCGAATGGCTGCTCGTGGTGAACGCCGCGAAAATCACCGAGGACTTCGAATGGCTGAATCCGCGCGCGCCCGCAGGCGTGACGCTCGAAAACCGCAGCGAAGAATTTTTCGGCCTCGCCGTGCAGGGGCCGCGCGCGGCGGAGTGGTTTGCAAAATTCTCCGACGGAAAAACCGCACCTGCGCGCAACGGTGTGGTGCAGATCGAGGCCGCGGGCTCGCAGCTTTTCATCTGCCGCACGGGCTACACGGGCGAGGACGGCTTCGAGGTCTTCGGCCCCGCGGCGGATGCGGTGAGCGTGCTCGGCGCGGTGCTCGCGGCGGGTGCGGAATTCGGCATCAAGCCCTGTGGCCTCGGCGCGCGCGACACACTGCGCATGGAGATGTGCTATCCGCTGAATGGAAATGATCTCTCGCCCGAGCGCACACCCATCGAGGCCGGGCTCGGATTTTTTGTGGATTTGGAAAAAGGCGATTTCACCGGACGCAGCGTGCTCGCGGAGCAGAAGGCCGGAGGCGCAAAGCAACGCCTTGCGGCATTCAAAATGATCGGTGCAACGCCGCCGCCGCGCAGCCATTACGCCGTGTGGAAGGACGGCGCGCAAATCGGCGAGACGTGCAGCGGCGGCCTCTCGCCGTCGCTCGGCTGCGGCATCGGCCTTGCGTACCTGCCCGCCGAATTTGCGAAGCCCGGAACCACGATTGAGATAGATGTCCGGGGGCGCCGCTTCCCCGCGCAGGTGGAAAAGAAACCGCTGTGGCGCAAGCCGGTTGAGAGTTGAAAGTTCAGCGCTGAGACTCGGCTCTCGACCTCCGGCCCACTCTTTTCCAAACACACCGCACCTTTTCCACAACCGAGCACCGTCCAGATCACGCCTGCTGCCTCTCAATACCCAACTCTCACCTCTCAACTCCCATGCAAGTCCCCGACGATCTCCGCTACGCAAAATCCCACGAATGGCTCCGCGCCGACGGCACGGTCGGCATCACCGACCACGCGCAGCATGAGCTGACGGATGTGGTCTTCGTGGACCTGCCCGCAGTCGGCAAGGTCGTGAAGGCCGGCGAAGTCGTCTGCGTCGTCGAGAGCGTGAAGGCCGCGAGCGACATCTACGCGCCCGTCTCGGGAAAAGTCGTCGCGACAAACGCGGGCCTCACCGCGAACCCCGCGCTCGTGAACACCGAACCGTACGGCGAAGGCTGGATGTTCAAGCTCGAACTCAGCAGCCCAGCCGAGCGCGACGCGCTCATGGACGCCGCCGCGTATCGCGCCGCAACTGGCGCGTAAAACAGTAGCCGCCGACGGAAGGAGGCGGGCTGAATTTCTCTCCAAGGTTTCGCTCGCGAGTCCCGCGAGCGGTGCAAAGTGCCCGCCTCCTTCCGTCGGCGGCTACGGTTGCGCGGGCCGCAGCGCGTCACACTTCCAGCACGAGCCGAAATTCCCCGGCACGGTCTCGCCGCATTGGGGGCATTTCCAGTCGGGTTTGTCGCTCGTTTCAGCGCCCTCGATCTCACGCAGAAGCTCACGCGCGCGTGCCGCGTCGGCGTCATCGGTCACACACAGGGACGGCTGCCGCAACGGATCGGGCAGGCCCGCGATGAGGTCATGGGTTTCCTCGTTGCGGATGAAGCATGCGATGCCGGCTCCCTCGAGAATTGATCGGCAGTGAGCCAACCGGGTCGGGTCGGAATGGGTGGAAACTTCAATCATGGCATTCGTGTTCGTTAGATTTCAGTCGCCACCGCCGCCACCATCGCCTCCGCCGGAATCGGAGGAATGATCGGACGACGCATGGGCCCCTGCGGAAAAACTGTCCCCCATCCACATGCCTGCGGTGTCCTTCCCGACTTTATTGACGGTCTTCTTGTCCCTGCGAGCCAGGCGGAAAGTCAGGACGATGAGACCTACAGCCGCAGCCACGATGAGCGCGATCGTTGGAATTTCCGCCAAGAAGTCCATGCCTACTTCTTCGGGATGAAGTCCACGACGAGCGGCTTTTCCAGCACGTCCTTCAGGGTCGTCACAAACGCCTTGTGCGCCGGATGGACGAGATAGGCGTCGCGATCCTTTTCATTTTTGAAAGTGAGCACCCAGCAATGCGTGAAGCCGTCACCGAGCTTCTCGGGCGAGATGTCCGTGCCCCAGTCGAGCGACTGCACGATGTCCATCTTCCCTTTCAGTGCGGCGAAATCCTTTTCCACCTGCGTGATCTGCGCCGGCGTGGCCTCGGCCTTGAATTTGAAATGGACGATGTGGAAGACGGGACCGTCTGCGGCGATGGTGCTCATGGTGAAAAGTGCGAGGCTGGCGAGGGCGAGGAGGGATTTCATGCGCCGCGCAGTGTCGCGATTTGC
>BJFP01000103.1 GCA_014189875.1 Verrucomicrobiota bacterium
CCTAACGATTTTTCAAAAAACATCTAGTCACGCAGACCGATCACCTCTACCACCGCGCCCCGAATGAGCACCGCCAACTTCCCGTCCCTCTCACAGAACCCACCAAACGAAGCCGACGTCGTCGCCATTGATCAGCTCCGCGACCTGTATGGAAAAATCCGTGTCGAGCTCGCGAAGGTCATCATCGGGCAGGACAAGGTGATCGAGCAGCTCCTCACTTGCGTCTTTGCGCGCGGGCACGCGCTGCTCATGGGCGTGCCGGGGCTGGCGAAGACGCTGCTCATTCATTCGGTCGCGGATATGATGTCGCTCTCGTTCAGCCGCATTCAGTTCACGCCGGACCTCATGCCGAGCGACATCACGGGCACGGAAATTTTGCAGGAGACGGAGACGGCGGGACGCCGCGCGTTCGAGTTCGTGAAGGGGCCGATTTTTGCGAACATCGTCCTCGCGGACGAAATCAACCGCACGCCGCCGAAGACGCAGGCCGCTCTGCTGCAGGCGATGCAGGAGCAGGTGGTGAACTCGGGCAAACATCGCTTCGTCCTCGAAAAGCCGTTCTTCGTTCTCGCCACGCAAAACCCGATCGAGCAGGAGGGCACGTATCCGCTGCCCGAAGCGCAGCTCGACCGGTTCATGTTCCTCATCAATGTCGGCTACCCGAGCGCGGCGGAGGAATTGCAAATCGCGAAGACCACGACCGGCGGTGTGGCAGCCACGCTGAGCAAGCTCATCGGCGCCGAGGAGATTTTGAAATTCCAGGACATCGTCCGCCGCGTGCCGGTGCCGGATCACGTCTATGAATACGCCGTGAAGCTCGTGCGCAAGTGCCGCCCCGGCGGAGCGGAAGCGCCGGACTGGATCAAGAAATACGTGATGTGGGGCCCCGGCCCGCGCGCCGTGCAGTATCTCGTGCTCGGAGCAAAGGCGCGCGCCGTCCTCTACGGCAGCTACCTCACCCGGCTGGAGGACATGCTCGCCGTCGCCGAGCCCGTGCTGCAGCACCGCATCCTGGTGAATTTCCACGCCGAGAGCGAAGGCATTGACAGCGCGGAAATCGTCCGGCGCGTGATCAAGGAAACCGAGAGCTAGACGTCCGCTCCCGGACCTCATGGCTGACGCGCCTCCAAATCTCGAATTCCTCGATCACGGGGTCATCGGCCGCCTCTCGCGGCTGATCCTGAACGTCCGCAATCCGATGCTCGGCTCGGTGAACGGGCTGCATCGCTCGGCGACCCGCGGAGCTTCGGTTGAGTTTGCGGAATACCGGAAGTATGCGCCGGGGGATGACATCAAGTTCCTCGACTGGCGCGTGTTTGCGCGGACGGACAAATTTTTCATCCGCGAATTCGAGGCGGACACGAATCTGCGCTGCTACGTGGTGATGGACACGAGCGCCTCGATGAAATTCACGAGCACGCCGGAGGGCGGCACGCGCTTCGATTACGCGCGCAGACTCGCGGCGACTCTCGCGCACATGCTCGTGCATCAGGGCGACTCCGTGGGGCTCACTTGCTTCGCAGAGAAGACGGTGGATCTCCCGCCGCGGCGCACGCCGTCACATTTGCGGCAGATCTACCAGACGCTCGGGCAAGCGACGCCGACGGGCGAATCGAACATCGTGCAGACGCTGCATGATTTCGCCGAGCGCATCCGGCAACGCGCGCTGGTGGTGATCATCAGCGACCTCTTCACGGAAGTGCCGCCGCTGCTCGACTGCATCAAGCATCTGCGTTTCTACAAGCATGACGTGGCCGTGTTTCACCTGCTGGATCGGCAGGAATACGATTTTGATTTCACACGCCCGGTGCGCTTCGTGGATCTCGAAAGCGGCGCGGATCTCATCACGGACCCGAGCGTCGTGCGCGACGCGTATCGCGACGCGGTGACGGATTACCTCGAAGCAATCCGGCACGGCTGCCAGCAGTTCAATGTGGACTACCACCTCACGTATCTCGATCAGTCGTTCGAGGGATTGCTGACGAACTTTTTGCTCGCACGCATCCGGCAATCCAAGAAAGGAGGCAGATGAGCTACCTCCAACCATGGATGCTCTGGGCGTTGCCGACGGTTCTGCTGCCGATCATCATCCATCTGCTCAATCGCCTGCGCTACCGCACGGTGCATTGGGGCGCGATGATGTTCCTGCTGAGGGCGAACAAGGCGGCGACGCGGCGCGCAAAAATCCGGCAATACTTGCTGCTGCTGTTCCGCGCGCTGGTGATTCTCTTTTTGATCTGGGCGATGTCCCGGCCCATCACAGGCGGATGGATCGGAAAGGCTGCGGGCGGTGCGTCGGAGGTCGTGCTCGTGGTGCTCGACCGCTCGGCGAGCATGGAGGGACGCGCGCCGGATTCGCAGGAAACGAAGCGGCAGCACGCGATCGCGCTGCTCACGCAGGCGGCGAAGCAGAGCGCGGGCAGCCGTTTTGTGCTGATCGAAAATGTGCTGCGCCAGCCGCTCGAAATCGCCGACACGGCGACGCTCGCCTCGATTCAGATGGCATCGGCGACGGACACCGCGGCGGACATTCCCGCGATGCTGCGCACGGCTCTCGACTATCTTGCGAAGAACAAGCCCGGCAGCGCGGAGGTATGGATCGCGAGTGATTTGCAGTCGAGCAACTGGCGGCCCGACGCGCCCGAATGGCAGGATATCGCGGCGCGTTTCGCAGGGTTGCCGCAGGAGACGCAGGTGCGCGTGCTCGATCTTTCGTCGCCCGGCGGGACGAATCTCAGCATCGGACTCAAGGCCGCGGATTTTCGCGTGCGCGATGCAAAGACCGGCAAGGGGCAGCTTGCGCTCGGATTTGAAATCAAGACGAACGGCAAGACGGGGACATTCCCGCTGCTCGTCACGCGCGACGGCGCGAAGAGTCAGACAGACTTGAAGCTCACGGCGTCGTCGCAGCGGCAGACGATGAAATTCGACGTGCCGAAGCCGGAGGCAGGCGGCGGCTGGGGCAAGCTCGAACTGCCCGTGGACGACAACACAGCGGACAACACGGCGTATTTCGTCCACCGCACGCCCATCGCGATGCACACGACGGTGATCGGCGACCTGCCGCTAACGGGAAAAATTTTCCGCTTCTCCGCGGCACCCGATACGTCGCGCGCTGATCGCACGGCGGAGACGCTCACGCCCGCGCGCGCTTCGGGCACGCGCTGGAAGGATTCCGCGCTCATCGTGTGGCAGGGCGCCGCGCCCGCCGAGGCGGAGGCGAAGGCGCTCGATCAGTTTGTGAATGACGGCGGCGTGCTGCTCGCGCTTCCGCCCGGAAAAAACCAAGGCGACAGCGCGGGAGTGGCGGGGATTTCGTGGGGCGAGATTGAAAAGAGCGGGAAGGATGCGTTCCGCGTGACGGCTTGGGACGATCTTGACGGGCCGCTGCAACGCACGGACGCAGGCGTGTCGCTTCCGCTCGCGCGACTCTCGGTGATCCAGCGCCAGATGCCGCGCACGGCGACGGCCACGGCGCATGTGTATGGCGCGTATGCGGACGGCCAGCCGTTCCTCACGGGCCGTCGCGTCGGCAACGGATTCGTTTTCGCATGCTCGACTTTGCCGGAAGAAGAATGGAGCAGCCTCGGCGAAGGCTTCGTGCTGCTGCCGATGGTGCAGCGCCTGGTCGCAGTCGGCGGAAAACATCTCGCGCCTCCCTCGCTCGCGGTCGCCGGCGAGTGGAAGCCGGAAGGCACCGAGGGAAGCTGGGCACCCGTCGAGACCGACCGCCGCCGCGACCCACGCTGGAATGCCGGCATCTATCGCAACGGCGCGCAGCTCATCGCACTCAACCGCGCCGATGCCGAGGACCTGCCCGAGCTCGTCGAATCCGCGCGGCTGAAGGATCTCCTTCGCGGCGCAAAACTCACCGTGATGGCCGGCGCGCTTGAACTCAAAGCGGACCGGCTGATGAACGAAATCTGGCCCGCGATGGTGATCGCCACGATGCTCTTCATGTGCCTGGAAATGCTGCTCGCCACGAGCAATGCGATGCTGCCGGTGAAGCTGAAAGCGAAACCCAAAACTACGGTGCAGACTAAAAAGAATGAGGAGGTCACGGCGTGATCGAAGGCTGGCAAATCAACAATGCGCCTTGGGCGCTCGGCGTCGCGGGAGCGTTTCTGATCGCTTCGGTGTGGTTCTTTTTCCGTTCCATAAAACGCGAGGGGAACACCCGCGGGATGATTGCGCTGCATTTCCTGCGCATGGTCATCGCGCTTGCGGTGGCGATCACTTTTCTGCGGCCGGAGCGCGTGCTGCTGGCGAAGCGCAACGAGCAGCCGCGCGTGGCGGTGCTGTGGGATGCGTCGGGAAGCATGGCGACGAAGGACGTGGTGCTCGACGGCAAGACTGCCGTGCAGCGCGCCGAGTGGGTGAAGGAGCAGGTGGAGGCGAAATTTTGGGGGCCGCTCGAGAAACGATATCAGGTGAGCGTCGAGGCATTCGGCGCACCGGCGACCGATACGAAGGCGGACGTGGAGACGGAGATTGGAACTGATTTGAATGGCGCGCTGGAACGCGTGAGGAAGGCGCACACGGATCTCCGCGCGGTGCTGCTGCTCACGGATGGCGACTGGAATCTCGGCAAGTCGCCCATCACCGGCGCGACGGCGCTGGCGCAGAAGGATGTGCCGGTTTTTGCGCTCGGCACGGGCAGCGAAAATTATCTGCCGGACCTCGAATTGCAGAGCGTGCTCGCGCCGACTTATGGGCTGCTGAATGAGCGCATCAGCGTATTTGTGACGCTGCAAAATCATCTCAACCGCGAGGTGAAGACGACCGTGACGGTGAGCGGGCCGGGGGGCGCTACGGGCTCGAAGGCGGTGACGATTCCGCCGATGGCGCAGATTCAGGACATGGTCGTCATCACGCCGACGGCGGAGGGCGAGGCGGACTTCACGGTGAAGGTGCCGGTGGAGAAGGACGAAATTTTTCCGGAGAACAACGAGAAGAAATTCCACATGGCGGTGCGCAAGGAGACGCTGAAGGTGCTCGTCGTGGATTCGCAGCCGCGGTGGGAATTCCGCTACCTGCGGAATGCGCTCATGCGCGACCCCGGCGTGCAGGTGAACACGGTGCTGTTCCATCCGCAGATCGGCATGGGCGAGGGCCCGGGCTATCTCCCGTCGTTCCCGACGAAGCGCGAAGATTTGCAAGGCTACGATGTGGTCTTCCTCGGCGATGTCGGTGTGACGAAAGGCATGATCTCGCCCGAGCAGGCGACGATGCTGCGCGGACTGATCGAACAGCAGGCGAGCGGCCTCGTCTTTCTGCCCGGCCCGCTCGGCTGGCAGAGGACGCTGAAAGATTCGCCGCTCGGGGATCTCGTGCCGGTGGAGACGGATTACGAAAAGGGCGCGGGCATGGTGAACTTCTCGGCAGGCAGCGGATTCTCGACAGCAGGCGAGACGAAGCTTGAGCTGACTTTCCGCGGACGCGACCACTGGCTCACGATGCTCGCGACGGATCCGAGCGCGAACCAGGCGGTGTGGCGCGGGCTGCCGGGGTTTTTCTGGTACGCGCCGGTCGTGAAGGCAAAGCCCGGCGCGGAAGTCCTCGCGGTGCATGAGTCGGCGCGCAACGCGGCAGGCCGCATCCCGCTGCTCGCGACGCGCAGCGCTGGCAGTGGCAAGGTGCTCTACATGGGCACCGACTCGGCGTGGCGCTGGCGCAAAGGCGTCGAAGACACGTATCATTACCGGTTTTGGAGTCAGGTCGTGCGGTGGATGTCGCATCAGCGCCATCTCGCGCAGTCGGACGGGATGCGGTTTTTCTACACGCCGGAAGCGCCGAAACGCGGTGACAAGGTGCGCCTGAGCGCGACCGTTCTCGACAAGCTCGGCACGCCGATCACCGAGGGAAAAGTGACGGTGACGCTGAAGGCGCCCGGCGGCACGAGCGAGACGATCGAACTTGCCGCGGAGAATACGGAGTGGGGCGTTTACAACGGAGTCTTCACGCCACGCGAGGGCGGACGCTACGAAGTCGAGGTCGCGAACGACACCGCGGGGCGGCGCATGAAGACGCAGATTGATGTGACCGTGCCGACGCTGGAAAAAGTCGGCCTGCCCGCGAAGCTCGACGTGCTGCGCGAAATCTCGGCGCTCACCGGCGGGAAGTTTGCATCGCCCGGCGAACTCGCGCAGGTCATCAGCAGCCTCAGCCTGCTCCCCGAGCGCAAGCCCGAGGAACTGCGCTTCCGCCTGTGGTGCGACCCGTGGTGGTGCGGCGCGCTGCTGGTGCTCTTTTCGGCATATTGGATCGGTCGCAAGATCGGGGGGCTGGTGTGATTTTTATTTCAGCCCCTCAGATCACCAGTCATTCTGAGCGGAGTGTCACTGTGGGCGAAGGCGGGAGTGACACGGAGTCGAAGAATCTCGTGAGTTCCCGAAGCGCGTGCGGTCATGCTGGAAAGCCATTCAGTCATTCCACGGGATTCTTCACTGCGCATCGGCCTTCCGACAAAGCCCTCAACGACGCTCCGTTCAGAATGACCTCGTTTTTTGGAAGGCTCGTTTTCGGAATTCATCGGGAACACGGTGGATGCCTCTTTGAATGCGCGTAAGATTCCGGAAATCATTTGTTTGTTCGAATGCCTCCCAACGAACTCACCGTTTACATCGTCACCAATGAGCGCCACACAGTACTCTACATCGGCGTGACAAATGATCTTCTGCGAAGACTGAGGGAACACCAACTCGGAGAACCGCCGAGCTTTGCTTCGCGCTACCACTGCACGAAGCTCGTGTGGTGCGAATTATTCCGCGACCCCATGCACGCGATTGAATGCGAGAAGCGCCTGAAAGGATGGACACGCGCGAAGAAGGAAGCACTGATTGCCTCTGCAAATCCAGAGTGGCGCGATTTGGGGCTGGAGATGTTTGGCGAGCGACTGAAACCGTTGAGGGGACGCAATGTTCCCGTGGAAAATTTCCAGCGATGAAAAAATTCACTCCAGAAAAAGACCCGGGCATTCTGAGAGGCACAACACGCGGGCGTGATCTTTTGCGCGGGATGAACCATCAAAATCACAGTCATTCTGAGCGGAGTGCCGCGAGGGCGAAGGCGGGGCGGCACGGAGTCGAAGAATCCCGTGATTACCCGAAGCGCGTGCGGTCATGCTTGAACGCCGTTCAGTCATTCCGCGGGATTCTTCACTACGCATCGGCCCACCGCCGGAGACCACGCCGACGCTCCGTTCAGAATGACCTCGCTTTTTTGAACGAGCCCTCCTGCGGACCTACTTGCTTTTCTGTATTTGCCTTACCCCCTTGTGTTCCCTTCCACCGCGTTTTTCGTCGTGAAAGCACCACGGCATACCCTCACAATTTTCTGACAACTCTGCGGTTCCCTTCCGCAATTTCGCCGCTACAGTCCCCACACCAAAAATCGCCATGAACTCGATCTCTCTGCCGTCGTCACTGGTTGCGCAACTTCAAGCCTACGAGCGGAAGTTGCGAAAGATGGAAACCCTCGTCGCCGTGGCCGGA
The DNA here is from genome assembly GCA_014189875.1 of Verrucomicrobiota bacterium. GTDB lineage: Bacteria > Verrucomicrobiota > Verrucomicrobiia > Chthoniobacterales > Chthoniobacteraceae > SXWH01. The sequence continues at coordinate 7,494 of BJFP01000103.1, forward strand.
GGTCTCGCCGGGCTGCTCATCACGTATGTGCTGCTGTTTGTGTTCGACCGTTTCGTAAACACGCCGATCTGGGCGCGCACGGTGCTCACGGTCACGGGCGCGCTGCTCGCCGCTTGGTTTGCGCAGGGCTGGGCGCGCTACTGGCTATGGGAGCGGCGCGGGCCGACGCAGCTTGCAAAGCTTTTGCAGAAGCACTTCCGCGTGCTCGGCGATCGTCTGCAGGGTGTCATCGAACTGACGCAGATCGAGGAGCTGCCGCCAAACATGTCCCCCGCCCTGCTGCGCGCGGCGATCCGACAGGTCGCGGAGGATTCGGGCAAACATCAATTTGAAGACGCGGTGCCGAAGCGTCCGGCTCGGCGATGGGCGCTCGCAGGAATCTCGATGGCCGCGCTGACTGCGGGGCCGTTTGTCTTCGCGCCGCGCGCGGCGACGAATGCGCTGGAACGCTGGGTGAAACCTTGGGCGGGCATCGAGCGGTACACTTTCACGACGGTCGAGGCGCTGCCAAATGATCTCTACATTCCGCACGGCGAAACATTCGAACTGGCCGTCGGGCTACGGCCTGACGCGGAGTGGAAGCCTTCCTCGGCGACGGCGCGCATCGAGAAGCAGGAGAAGCAAAACGCAAAAGTGGAGAAATCGAAGGCGCTGTTCAAATTCCCCGGCCAGACGCGCGAGGGCACGCTGAGCCTGCGCTTCGGCGACTATCTCAAGGATATCGCGGTGCATCCGCTCCACCGTCCGGAGCTGAAGGAACTCGCCGCGCGCGTGACGCTGCCGGCGTACCTCGGGCATCCCGAACTGCGCGTGCCGATGAATGGGACGATGGCGGACTTCCTCGCGGGCAGCAGTGTTTCGTTCGAGGGAAAAATCAACCGCGGCGTCGGCAGCGGATCGGTCACCGCCGGGGAATTGAAGCTCGACGCGGAACCGAAAGCGGAAACTTTCACAACGCCTTCGACGGAACTCGCGAAGCTCGGGAAGGAAATCTCCCTGCACTGGACGGACATCCACGGGCTCACGCCGGTGCAGCCTTACGCGCTCAAGATCGGCACGGCGCAGGACGCGCCGCCGCGCGTGGAAATCCAGAATCTCGATGCCCAGGAAGTCGCGATTTTGCCGGATGAGAGCGTGCGCTTCACGCTCGCGGCAGCGGATGATTTCGGGCTGAAGGAAATGTGGGTCGCGTGGGAGACACGCGGCATCAATGAGAAGCCAAAGGAAGTGAAGAACGACGGAAAGATCGCGAAGGACAAGAGCAAGGATTGGGTGGGCGACCTTTTGAGCGATCGGAAATCGCAGGCCGAGGTGAAGCCGGCGGCGGATCCGAAAGCAACAGAACCGAAGAAGCCCGTGACCGAACTGCCGCGCGTCGCGGGCGGGCAGATGGTGCGCGATCTCTCGCGGCCGATCGTGTGGACACCTTCGGCGCTGGGCGTGCCCTCCGACAGCGTGGTCGAGCTGACCGGCTACTCGCTCGACTACCTGCCGAACCGCGAGCCCTCGACTTCATGGAAGCTCACCATTTTCGTCCTCAGCCCCGAGAAGCACGCGGAGCGCGTGCGCGAGCGGATGGACCAAGTGCTCAAGCAGCTCGACGAGCGCATCCGCGACGAAGAGCGCGCCATCGAGGAGAACAAGGGCATCGCAGAGAACAAGGAGGATCTGAAGACCGAGAAGGCCGCTGAGGAAATCAAGCGCCTCGAGGCAGGTGAAAAGGCGAACAAGGACGCGCTCGACAAAATCGCCGAGCAAATGGCCGAAGTGATGAAGGACGCGCTGCGGAACAAGGACATCCCGAGCGACACGCTGAACGAGTGGAGCAAGACCGAGGAGGCATTGCAGAAGGAGGCTTCGCCGAAAATGAGCGACGCTGCGAAAAAGATGGCGCAGGCGGCGCAGGCCCAGCAGTCGCCGGAGCAGCGCGCGGAAGACCTCGAAAAGGCGATGAAGGACCAGCAGGACGCGCTCGACGCGATGCAGAAGGCGGCGTCGAAAATGAAGAAGACGAATGAGAACCTGTTTGCGCGCAATTTTTACAACCGCCTGCGCCACGCGGCGTCGGTGGAGCAGCAGATTTCCGACGGACTGAAGAAGCTCGCGAAGGCGACCGTGGGGCTGAAGCCGAGCGAGATCGGCGCGGCCGAGAAGAAGTCGTTTGAGGGCGTGGCCGGAAAACAGGACGGCAATGTGAAGGACGTGGACGGTATCCAGAACGACATGACGGCCTATCTCCGCCGGATGCCGAACGAGAAGTATCAGAAGGTCGTCGGCGAGATGGATGAGAAGCGTGCGGTGCCGGAACTCGGCGAGCTTGCGAATTCTGTCCGTGCGAACCTCGGCCTGAAATCCGTCGGGCGCGCGAAGGCTTGGGGCGACCAACTCGGCGCGTGGGCGGAGATGCTGCGCGACGAAGAGAAAGGCGGCGGCAAGGGCAAGGGCGAAGGAGAGATGGATCCCGACATGATGGAACTGATGATCGCGCTCGTCCGCCTCGCGGTGACGGAGGACACGATACGCGAGCAGACCGTGGAGATGGAGCGGACGAAGGCCAAGAATCCGAATTACGCGGACGACAGCTCGAAGCTCGCCACGACGCAGAATCAGCTCAGCGGCACGGCAAAGGAGATCGAGGAGAACCCGAAGTTTGCGAAATTCATGGGCCAGGTCGGACCGCTGCTCGACGAGGTCACCTCGCTCATGCACGAGGTCGCGGGCGAACTGCACAAGCCGAACACGGGCGCGGACACGACGGCCACGGAGAGCATCATCATCGAGCTGCTCGTGCCGCCGGAAAAGAAGAAGGACGACAGCGACAGCGACAGCGACAGCCAGTCGCCGCAGATGGCGCAGATGCAGCAGCAGATGCAAAAAATGATGCAGCAGATGACCAAGAGTCGCTCGGCGGGCCGGAACAATTCCAAGAATCCGAGCAACCTCGAAGGCGCGACCGCCCAGGGCTCGATGACGAAGGACAAGACGAATGAGCGCACCGTCGAGAAAAGCGGCGGCGCTGCGAATGTCGGCGAATGGCCGGAGGAATTCCGCGAGTCGCTGCAGGCCTACTTCCAATCGCTGGAGGAGAAGAAAAAGTGAGCACCGAACGAATGATCAGCATTGCCTCGGCTAGCACGGGCGTCCCGCCGCAAATACCAGGACACCCAAGGCGCTCCTTTCACAAGCAGACGCCCGGTGTGCAACGCGGGACGCGCGGCACCACAGGCGAGGACGCCTATGCTTCCCAAAGCACGCCGTCCCGTTTCATGCGCCTCGGGAAGATCGCCGCATGCACGCTCGCGGTGATTTTCACCACGGTAACGGCACACGCGCAGACCACCGACTTCCAGGTCTATCGCGGGACGCAGGTGCCGCCGGAGGTCGAGCGCATTTACGAGAAGGGGCTGAAATTTCTCGTAGCCGCGCAGAATGCGGACGGATCATTTCCGGGGCAGTACGGCACGGAGCCGGGCGTCGTCGGAATGGCGCTCATGACGATGCTCGCGCACGGCGACGACCCGAACCACGGGCCTTACGCGAAGACGATCAAGAACTGCATCGAATACATCCTCAAACAGCGTAACGAGTCGAACGGCTACATCGGCAACTCGATGTACAACCACGGCTTCGCCACGCTCGCGCTCGCGGAATCGTACGGCGCGGTGGCGGATGACCGCATCGCGCCCGCGCTGAAGAAGGCCGTCGAGCTGATTCTCACCTCACAGGACAAAAACAAGTTCCACGGCTGGCGCTATTCGCCCGAGGCGCAGGATGCGGATTCGACAGTGAGCGGCGCGTGCTTCGTCGCGCTCATCGCCGCGCGGAATGCGGGCGTGAAGGTGCCGGACAAGAACATCGAGGACGCGATGAAATTTTACACCGACTGCCAGAGTCCGGACGGTGGCATCGGCTACATGCCGCGCAGCGGCGGCCACGGCAATGCGACGACGGCGATCGGCGTCGCGGCCTACGCGTATGCGAGGAAGAAGGACGCGCCGACCTTTATCAAGGCGCTCAAGGCAATGAAAGGCGGCGACGACGGCAATGGCGGAGGCTACCCGTTTTACTACGACTACTACGCGGCGCAGGGATTCTTCCAGGGCGACTTCAAGGCGTGGCAGGTATGGAATGACAAGCAGGTGAAGCGCCTCGCCGAAATGCAGAACGACGACGGCGCATGGGATGCGGGCCTCGGCCCCGCGACCTGCACCGCGCTCGCGCTGCTCTCGATCGCACTGAATTACCGCTATCTTCCGATCTATGAACGGTGATGAACGCCGGGGACTCCCGGCGACATTCAGCCGGTCATCTTATTCTTAATCCCAATCCTATTCTTAATCTCGCGGTTCCCTTCCCCGCATTCACCGAGTCCGCGGAGCACGACCAAGAATATGATTAAGATGAGGAATAAGATTAAGATCTGCGCGGCGGCACTCATGCCGACCATTTTGCTCGCGGCACTCGCGATTCCGGTGCTGCAGACCCGCGCGGAGGAGAATCAATTTCTCAACCGCGTCGACGGCCTCGAAATTGTCGACAACGGCGCACCCGACGATGCCGAGGGCGTGCAGGTCGTGAATGGCCGCATCGTCCTCACGCGAGACGCGGCGAAGAAGGGCGCGAAGCCCGCGCCCGATCCCGCGGGCGATTCGGTGCTCGAACTCACCGACGGATCGCAACTCCACGGCAAGCTCACCGGATTTGGAAAAAGCGAACTCGTGTGGCAGCGCGCGGACACGCCTGCCCCGCTCACTTTCACGCCGCAGGACGTGAAGCGGATCACCTTCGGCGCAAGCGAGGCGGCGGTACCGCAAAAGGCGAACGCCACGGTGAAACTCGTCGGCAGCGACTGGCTCACGGGCGAACTCACGGCGTTGCAGGACGGGAAATTCAGCCTCGCCATCGAGGGCGCGGGCAACTTCGAGATCGATCGCAGCAAGGTCGAGTGGCTTCATCTTTCCAAGGGCACGCCGCCCGATGCCTACGAGGGCCCGACCGGGCCGATGGGCCTCGCAGGCTGGGACACCGGCGGCCAGGCCGGATCCGCATGGGACTATGCCGACGGCGCGCTCATCGCCCGCGCCGCGATGCCTCTCACGCGGCGGTTCGAGGCGTTGAGCGACCGGC
>BJFP01000104.1 GCA_014189875.1 Verrucomicrobiota bacterium
CATGGCGACTTTTACCACAATTGGGCGGAGAAGCGAGTGGAGTCTCTCCATGCGCCCGTTTTTTCCCGCGGCCGTGAGGCTCACCGGAGCGAAGATCAGCCCTTCGTAGGCAGCGACGATCTCCCGTGCGGAATCCCGTGCGGAATCGCTTGCAACGCATCGCCAGCAGGCGTCAAATGCTGTTGCTACGGTCATGAAACTTCCGCGAACAATAGCCGCCCTTGGCGCGCTGTTTCTGTCGCTTCTGGCGGCTTCGACGACGAATGCATTCGATACCGTCGTTCTTGATCCCGGTCATGGCGGCATTGACGAAGGAACGGCATGGTATCGTGTGAAGGAAAAGGACACGACGCTGGCTGTGGCGCTCCGGCTGGAAAAGCTTCTCCAAAATGAAGGCATCAAGTGCGTGTTGACACGCAGGACCGACACTTACATTTCGCTCGACGATCGGGTGAAGATTGCCAACCGCCATCCCCATTCACTTTTGCTCAGCATTCACTTCGACGCCTCTTCCCGAACGGGTGCCAGCGGTTTCTCCACCTACTATTTTTCCCAAAGCCCCTCAGGCAGGTTCGTTGCTCAGACCATCCAGGAGGCGCTTGATGAATCGCACGACACACCCAATCGCGGCATCGGTTCCCAGGACTACGCCGTGCTGGTCCGCACGCTGGGATGCGCCGTGCTCGTTGAATGCGGTTTCCTGAGCAACAAGGCCGAGGCAGGCCAGTTTGCTTCCGCTGAAGGCCAACAGTGGCTCGCCGAGGCACTCTTGCTGGGAATCGTGCGGGCGAAGCCGATCATCATCAACGACCCGCCTGAGACTCAGATCGCGAAGTGCGAGGTTTATGCGAAGCGCCTTGAGGAAAAGGAACATCAGCGCCAAGCCGCAGTTGCCCCCGCCAAGTCCGGCACGCCTCACAAACCCGCTTCGAAAAAGAAGTGAGGCTCGTTTTTTGGGCTTTTGAAGCGACGACTCTCGGGCATTCGTCAATTCAGCGCTTGAACGCCCCTTCTCGACCTCACGCTGAAGCCCGTCACCTTGCGAGGTCGGTCCTGTGGATGATTTCCCAGACTGGGCGTGGCATCTTCCGGCGAATTTGTTGACTGTGGCGGTGTGTTTGGGCGTACAGAGTCATGGTCGCGAGCCACGCGATGCAAAGGGCGGTGAGAGTGGTCTTGAGTGCTTTCATCACGCACTCCTCGCACAGCTGTGTAACGACCCAGTGACGCATTGAGAACGATTGGGAAACAACCGCCTTCACCTCCGGTGCGACGTCTTCGCGCAGGGCGGCTTGCAGGGCAGGGTGCTTTGCGCTCAGCCCGCCAACCGGAGCTTGTGGGACGACCAGCGCGATGAGCGGCGGGGAGTGCAAATATGAGCAGCTTCGCTTCTGGCACTGGGCCGACGGGGCTTGCCGATGGGCGGTTCAACTCCGTGGTGAAGAGCGCGAAGACTGCTTGTGAAAATTTTCACAATCTCTTGTTGCAATCGGCGGGAGATGGGTGAAAGTGAAATTGTTCTGGGAGGAACAGCCGGGCCATTGGCAGGTCTGCCAGTGGTCCGGTACTTTTTTTGGGGATGTGTGGACGCACGGGCCCGCCGGAAAGGTCAATTCAGATACTTCCTCGCCACCAGCCAGCCGAAATAGACGCCGAGCACGCCACCAACTCCACTTGCCAGGAGCGCAGTCATCGTTCCAACCGTCTCACCGAGCTACCAGTCGACCGCTCCGCCGATACTGATGCCGGTGAAACTGCAGAGCTTCATGGGCACGCATTGAGCATGAACGACGACGCAGTGTCGTCGCGATTCTCTCTGCTGTGTGCATGAGGAACGAATCCGCCGGCCGTGTCTCCGGCTGAATCACCGCGCTCTTGCGCGCCTGCCCGCGCCTGCACTATGCGAGGGGAATGACAAAACGCATCGCACTACTTTTCGCCGGGCAGGGCGCGCAGGCCGTCGGCATGGGCCGCGACCTCGCGGAAAAATTCCCCGCTGCCGACGCACTCTTCCGCGAGGCCGATGCGATCCTCGGCCGCCCGCTGAGCACCGTCACTTTCTCCGGCCCGGACTCCGAACTCGTGAAGACGGCAAACTGCCAGCCCGCGCTCTTCGTTCACGGCCTCGCGTGCCTCGCCGCTCTTCGCTCCGAACTGCCCGCGCTGCCTGTCCACATCGCGGCGGGGCTTTCGCTCGGCGAATTCACCGCGCACGCTGCGGCGGGCACGTTCACATTTGCCGACGGCCTGCGTCTCGTGTCCGAGCGCGGACGGCTCATGCAGGAGGCCTGCGAACGCACGACCGGCGCGATGGCCGCGCTGATCGGCGGAGACGAGACGCTCGTGCGGCAGATCGCCACGGAGTTCGGCGTGGACGTGGCAAATTTCAACAGCCCCGGCCAGATCGTGATCTCGGGCGAGGACGCGAAGATTGACGCCGCGCTGGAAGTCGTGCGCGACCGCGGCATCCGCAAAGCCGCGAAGCTGAACGTCGCCGGCGCATACCACTCGCGCCTCATGCAGAGCGCCGCCGATGCGCTCGCGCCGAAGCTCGCCGCGACGCCGATGCAGCCGCCCGCATTTTCCGTCGTTGCGAATGTCACCGCACGCCCCGTCGCCGATCCCGCCGAAATCCGCGCCGCGCTCGCCGCGCAAGTCACCGGCTCGGTGCGGTGGACGGAGACGATCGAATTCCTCGTGGATGTGGAGAAGGTGGAACTTTTCATCGAGCTCGGCCCCGGCGGCGTGATCGCCGGCCTCGTGAAGCGCACGCGCAAGGACACGCCAGTGCTGAGCATCACCGATACCGCGTCGCTCGTCAGCGCGCTCGCCGTGCTGCGGGGGTAGGCCTACTTCGCGGGCGCTGTGTCCGCGGCGATAATTCTCACCGTGAGGCCAAAGAGTTTCCACTGCGCCGCCTCGCGCACGTATTCGAGGCCAAACTCCACCTTTCTGTTCTGGCCCGGCATGTTCGCCTGGTACACGGGTGAATCGAAGGTGCCGTTCACGTTCAGCACGCCGTCGGAATTCACACGCGCAGGCTCGGAGAGGATGATTTTTTTTCCCTTGATGGGGGAGAGATCGACCTTGGCCTCGATCGCTGCAGCGAAGGCGTTGCGCAGCGCCGCCGCGGTCAGGCGGTTCTCGTTGTTGTAGGGATCCAATTTGGCAAGACGAGAGGGGTCGGAGCCGCCGTAGGCGAGTTCGCGCGGATCGCGGCCCCGGAATTTCCAGCGGTCGGATGCCGCGGCGTACAGCGGGGAAAAATCCCCGCCATTCTGGATAGCTTCGTTGAACAGCAGCAGCGTGTCCTCCGCGAGCTGCCGGAGCTGCGGTTCCGCGGGGATCTCGACAGCATTCGGTTCCAGGATTTCCATCGCTCTTGCCCCGATGGTGTCCTTCGTGCGCGATGCGACGGCGAATACATCCTCGACCTTGCCGGTTCCGGGAGCGGGGTCCGAGCGGGCCTCGATGAGCCGCCAGCCGCCGTCCTCCATGCTGAAGTCGAAATTCAACGGGAGCATGCTGCCGTCCTTGAAAATAAATACTCCGCGGATCGTGGCCAGCCTCCCGTGGCGCTCCGGTTCGCCCCATTTGACTTCGCGCGCATCGCAGAGGCCGAGGTCGCGCACACGTGCCTCGAAGTAACTCCCCGAGCGCGTGAATCGGAACGCGGACGCAGCCTGCTGATACGCCTCGGCAAATCGTTGCTCAGCAAAGTGCCGCGCCAGATCCTCCGCGGCATCGCGCGCCGTCTTGCTGCGATCCTCGCATCCGCACAGCAGCGCGCCGAAAATCAGCGCCACTGCGCAGAGGGATCGCTGCGGAAAATTGGCACGCGTCACGGCTCGCAGCGTCACGGTTTTCCTCACCGGCTCCACTCCAGCATCCTCCGCAGCGGCAGCTCCGCACGAGCGCGCACCGGCTCGGGGATGATGATTTGCGGCTCGCGGTTCAGCAGGCACGCGTGGAGTTTTTCAAGCGTGTTCAGCTTCATGTAGCGGCAGTCGGCGCACGCGCACTTATCCGTCGGGCCGGCGATGAAATGTTTCCCCGGCACCTCGCGCCGCAGCCGGTGCAGCATCCCGCTCTCCGTCACGATCACGAATGCCTGCGACGGGTGCTGCTTGCAAAATGAGATCATCTTTTCCGTCGAGCACACCTCGTCCGCGAGCAGCCGCACTGCGCGCGTGCATTCCGGGTGAGCGACGACCGGCGCGTCCGGCCACTCGGCCTTGATGCGGTAAATGGACTGCCGTGTGAACTCGACGTGGACGTAGCAGTTCCCCTTCCAAAGATCCATGTGCCGCCCGGTATGCTCGATCACCCACTGCCCGAGATTCTCATCCGGGACAAAGAGGATGTTCCGATCCTTCGGCACGCGCTCGACGATCTTCGCCGCATTGCCGCTCGTGCAGATCACATCGCACAGCGCCTTCACGCCCGCGGAGCAGTTGATGTAGGCGACGACGTAATAATTCTTGTCCGCGTTCGCGCGCAGGTGCGCCTCCAGCTTGTCCGCCGGGCATGAATCGCTCAGCGAGCACCCCGCATTCAGATCGGGAAGCACGACCGTCTTCGTCGGGTTCACGATTTTCGCCGTCTCCGCCATGAAATGAACGCCGCAAAACGCAATCACATCCGCCTTCGTCTCCGCGGCCTTGTATGCGAGCCCGAGCGAGTCGCCGACAAAATCGGCAAGCTCCTGGATTTCCTTCACCTGATAATTGTGCGCAAGAATGACGGCGTTGCGCTCACGTTTGAGCGCTTGGATTTCTGCGACGAGATCGAGACCGGCGACGGGCATGGCACACTCTACGTCCGCGATCCGCGCGGCTCAAGGCCCGGTTGTCAGATGCGGCCCATGTTCCTGTTTTACAAACTCTGCGGCGCGGCGCAGCTTGGCCGGGTCACGCTGCGCCGCCGCTGTCGGAGAAGAGCGGCGCAGGTTCGTCATCCTCCCCCGCACCACCATGAGAAAGATCCTCCTCGCCTGTTCCATTTTCCTGCTTCCGCTCAGCACGCGCTCACTCGCATGGAGTGCGCCAGGGCACATGATCGCCGCTTCGTTCGCATACGACCAGCTCACCGAGGTGGAGCGCGCGAAGTTTGACGACATTTTGAAAAACCACACAAAGTTCGCCGTGTGGCAGAAGCAGTATCCCGAGGCCGGCCTGCCCGATCTGCCCCGTGGAAAATTCTACGCGATGCTCGCCAGCCTCTACGCCGACGAGATCCGCAGCCACGACAACCCCGAGACTTTTTCCGAGTGGCACTACGTGGACTACCCGCTCATCCCGCCGGATTTCCCGATGAAGCCCGCTCCCAAGCCCGGCGACGACGTCCTCGCCGGCATCGCGAAATCCTCACGCGCCGTGCAGCATCTCACGAAAAACTTCGACGTTCGCACGAGGGCAAAAATGCTCAGCTACCTGCTCCACCTCGTCGGCGACGTCCACCAGCCGATGCACTGCGAGACGCTCTTCGATGAAAACTTCAAAACACCCGAGGGCGACCGCGGCGGGAACAACGCGTGGGTGAAACCGCCCGGCGGCCACGCGATCAAGCTGCACGCATTCTGGGATCAGCTCTTCGGCTCCGGTGGCCAGCTTTTCCGTCCCGTGCCGCTCACGATCGTCCTCGCCTCCGATCATCGCGCGAAGGAAATCGCCACGAAATTTCCGCGCACCGCGCTGCCCGAACTGACCGAACACAAGACGCCGGAAAGCTGGAGCCTCGAAAGCCGCGCATTCGCGATCAGCGACGGATGGCGCAAGCACACGATCGCATACGGCCTGACTGCGGCCACCGCCGGTGAACTGCCCGCCGACTACGAGGAAAAGGCGCTCGCCATCGCCGAGCGGCAGATCGCGCTCGCCGGATACCGGCTGACTGACGAAGTGCGCGCGGCGCTGAAGTAGCGCGCCATCAGTAGCCGAGGCTTTCCAGCCCCGGCGATCTTCACGTGGACGAATAGCGGGGCTGGAAAGCCCCGGCTACCGATGCTGCCGAGGCTCACGCGCCTATGGGATGCCACGTCGTCTTGAATTCGATCAGCTCGCGGATCTCATGCACGCCCTGCGCGCTGTCCGCGAACCAGTCCGGCGCGTCCTCGGATTTTTGCAGCCGCGTGCGCCTTACGCTCTCGGCCGCACCGAGGCGGAGCTGCTTGCGCTCGTCGGCATTTGCAACGCCGCTCAGCGCGCGGAGATGTTCATGCGTGGCAAATGTGGGCAGCATCTCGCTGCGCTGGCCGGTGAGGATGTTCACCACACCGCCGGGCAGGTCGCTCGTCGCAAGCATTTCGCCGAGCACGATCGCGGGGTAGGGCCGCGCCTGCGAGGCGAGCGCGACGACGGAATTTCCACCGGCAATCGCGGGCGCGATGAGCGAGACGAGCGCGAGCAGCGGCGCTTCATCCGGCGCGATCACGCCGACGATTCCCATCGGCTCGGTCACGGTGAAATTGAAGTGCGGCGACGACACCGGGTTCACGCTGCCGAGCACCTGCACAAATTTATCCGCCCAGCCCGCGTAATGAATGAGCCGCTCAATGCTCGCGCTCACTTCCTTCGTGGCCGCCGCATCGCTCGCGCCGCCGAGCGCGATTGCCTCCGCCATTTCCGAGCCTCGCGCTTCGATCATCTCCGCGAGCCGGTAAAGGATCTGCCCGCGGTTGTAGCCCGAGCGTTTCGCCCAGCCCGGCCCGGCCTTGGCCGCGGCCTCGACGGCGTTGCGCAGATCCTTGCGCGTGCATTGCGGGATGTTCGCGAAAAAGTCCCCGTGCGAATCGTGCAGCGCGGTGACACGCCCGCTTTCCGAGCGGATGAACGCGCCGCCGACGTAGCATTTCGGGGTTTTGGTGATCGGAAGTCGTGCGGCCATGGTCGTGTTCAGATGAGTTTGCAGTAGTCGAGCAGCCCCTGCCGTCCGCCCTCGCGGCCGAAGCCGCTCTCCTTGTATCCGCCGAAGGGCGACGCGGGATCGAATTTGTTGAACGTGTTTGCCCACACGACGCCCGCCTTCAGCTCGGTGCTCATTTTCAAAATGCGCGAGCCTTTGTCCGTCCACACTCCGGCGCTCAGGCCGAATGCCGTGTTGTTCGCCTTCTCCACCGCCTCCTCGACGGTACGGAACGTGAGCACGCTCAGCACGGGGCCGAAAATTTCCTCGCGCGCGATGCGGTGGCTCTGCGTGACGCCGGAAAAAATCGTCGGGCGGAAATAGAATCCCTTCGCGGGCAGCTTGCACGCGTGCTGGAAAATCTCCGCACCTTCGTCCACGCCGCTTTGCACGAGCGCGGTTATGCGCTCGAGCTGCTCGCGCGAATTGATCGCGCCGAGGTCCGTGTTCTTGTCGAGCGGATCGCCGACTCGCAGCACGGCGATGCGGCGCTTGAGTTTCGCAAGCACAGTGGATGCGACACTTTCCTGCACGAGCAATCGCGAGCCTGCGCAACACACATGGCCCTGGTTGAAAAAGATGCCGTTCACGATTCCCTCGACGGCCTGGTCCAGCGGCGCGTCGTCGAAGATGATGTTTGCCGCCTTGCCGCCGAGTTCCATTGTCATCTTTTTGTCCGTGCCCGCGAGCGAGCGCATGATGATTTTCCCGACCTCCGTCGAGCCGGTGAATGCGACCTTCGCCGCGAGCGGATGCGTCATCACCGCCGCGCCGGTCTCGCCCGCGCCTGCGACGATGTTCACCACGCCCGGCGGCAATCCGGCCTCCTGCAAAATCTCGCCGAATTTTAGCGCCGTGATGCTCGTGGTCTCGGCGGGTTTGATCACGACGGTGTTCCCCGCCGCGAGGGCGGGCGCGATTTTCCACGCGAGCATGAGCAGCGGGAAATTCCACGGGATGACCTGCCCGACCACGCCGTACGGCGCGACGCGGCGGCCCGGTGCGAGGCAGTCGAGTTTGTCCGCCCAGCCCGCGTGGTAGAAGAAATGCGCCGCCGCCATCGGCACGTCGAAGTCGCGCGATTCCTTGATCGGCTTGCCGCCGTCCATCGTCTCCGCCACGGCAAATTCCCGCGCCCGATCCTGCAGCAGCCGCGCGATGCGGTAGATGTATTTGCCCCGCTCGCTGCCCGCCATTCTTCCCCACGCGCCATCGAACGCCTTCTGCGCCGACTGAAATGCCGCATCCACATCCGCCGCGCCCGCGAGCGCGATGTCCGCGAGCTTCGCCTCGTTGCCGGGGCTGATCGTCGGGAAATATTTCCCGCTCTTCGGCGCGACGAATTCACCATTGATGAAAAGGTCGTAGCGTTTCTTCAGCTTCGGATCCGCCGTCTCCGGCGCAGGATCGAATTCCCAAAGGTCGCCGAAGACTAGTTCGCGCGCGGAGGTGCGGCGTGGGGCGGATTTTTTTGCGGGCGGTTTTGGCATTAGCGTCAGCAGGGTGAGTGAGCTGTCAGTGAACTGATGCAACAACCAGTGTGACACACTTAGCCGTTAGCATCTGCAGCGCTTGGTTAGCAGTTGCGGTCATTTGGTTAGATGGACTGACCATCTGGGTTCCGGGCGCAAGGTGAAGTCTGTGCCGTAAAGCATAGTATAGATGATAGGAGTGCGCTCGAAAACGCCAGTGATGCGAAGCACGGGAGTGCCTGCAATTAGTGATTTGTAGGAGTGCAGACTGGAAACCTTGAGCTGTCCGGGGGCGATGCGGGTGTCACGAGTGCCCTTGATTTCGAAGCTGATTATTTGCTCACGGTGCTTGAGTGCTATGTCGGCGCCAGGAGGAACTGGTGCACCCTCGGAACCGGGATATAGCCGTGCTAAGTAAATGCGAGCTAACTGCGTCGCCCGCAGGCCAACAGCGCTTCCACTGCCATTGTCCGGCGTCGAACGCTGAAGCTCGGAAAATTCCTCGTCGCTCAGCGTAAGTGGTTCTGTGCGCATGGTTGGGGTGTATTCAGCAATGCTTTGTTCTCAGTGTGCGCGATCGACGGCTAACATCTCAATACCCCTCCGTCGCATCGCTAAAAATGTAGGGCGCCTGATACGCGCCGGTGCGCTCCTTTTCGATCTGCCGCAGCAGATCATTCAGCAGCGCGGATGCGCCGAAGCGGTAGCGCGAATGGTGCAGCCACTCGATGCCGGGCACTTTGTTCATAGGAGCTTGTCGAAATCGCCCCGTTCGATTTCGGCGTCTTTGAGGATTTGGTTGAACACCCCCGGCCCGAGAGTTTCGCCCGCGTGGATCGGAACCACAGTTGTCCGACCATCGGGATGCCGGACGAAATGATGCGATCCCTTGGTGCGAACGAGAATGAAGCCGGCACGCTGGAGTGCCTTGAGAACCTGCCGCCCGGTGACGCGCCGGAGCCGGCTCATACTTCGACCGCGACGCGCTGAACGCCGACAAACTCAGACTGCGTGCTCTCAGAATCTTGAACTTCGAGGCAGAGTTCGATGGCCTCCTTGATACGCGTGAGCAGTTTGTCGAGCGAGCGAGCCTGGGTGTGGCATCCGTGCAATTCCGGCACACTGGCGACGTAGTAACCCTCGGAGTCCCGTTCGATGACGACGCTGAATTCACGTTTCATGTTCGGAATGTGGCAGAGGCTGCCGTGTTTGGCGAGAGGATGGATTCACGCTGGACATTTCAATACCCCTCCGTGGCATCGCTGAAAACATACGGCGCCTGATACGCGCCGGTGCGCTCCTTTTCAATCTGCCGCAGCAGATCATTCAGCAGCGCCGAAGCGCCGAAGCGGTAGCGCGAATGGTGCAGCCACGCGTCGCCGAGCGTCTCCTTGATCGCGATGAGGAAGTGCAGCGCCTGCTTCGCCGTGCGGATGCCGCCGGCGGGCTTCATGGAAATGGCCACGCCCGTATCGAGGTAAAAATCGCGGATGGCCTCGATCATCACCTGGTTGTTGCCGAGCGTCGCATTCGGGGAGGTCTTACCCGTGCTCGTCTTGATGAAATCGCCGGGCCGCAGCACGCGCATGGCGAGGAACGACGCGGCGCGGATGTTGTCATACGTCTCCAGTTCACTCGTTTCGAAAATCACCTTCAGCGTGGCGTCGGCGCACGCTTCGAGCACCTGCGCGATCTCGTCCTGCACGAGCGCGAGTTCGCCCGCGAGGAACGCGCCGCGGTTGATCACCATGTCAATTTCATCCGCGCCATCTCCGACTGCCGCGCGCACTTCCGCGAGCCGCGTCTTCAGCGGTGCCTGCCCCGAGGGAAACGCCGTCGCGACCGAAGCCACTTTCACCGTCGAACCCGCGACGCCGCGTTTCGCGTGCCGCACCATCGCGGGATACACGCACACTGCGGCAGTGCTCGGCACGTCCATGCCCTCGTGAGGCGTGATCGCCTTGCGGCAGAGCGACGCGATTTTCCCCGGCGTGTCCTTTCCCTCCAGCGTCGTGAGATCGATCATCGAGGCCGCGAGCTTCAGTCCGAAGAGTTTCGATTTCTTCTTAATGCTCCGCGTCGCATATTTCGCGACGCGCTCCTCGACGCCGACGGCGTCCACGGAACCGACATCATCAATCAGTCGGCGAAGGGCGCCTAGGGAAACAACGGGCATCGTGCCATGCTACGCGTGCGGATCGTGCGAACAATTCAAAAACGCGACCATGAACCAAAACCCGGCAATGGGAGGAAAGGATGTCACGCAAAGGCGCAAAGGGATGTGCATCGGATCACACTCATCCGATAGGAGGAAGGCTGCTTGTTGGCATCTGCTTCTCCTTTGCGCCTTCGCGTGACATCCCATCGCCGGTTTTAGGATGAAGGGAAGCTTTAGAAACACGCGAGACGCCTTGGTGCGGCGGGTAGCGCGGGCGTCCCGCCTGCCGTGCTGCGCGTTCCGCGCAGCGCATCAGGTGTCCATAGGCTTCCTGAACGCAAATGCTCGTCGCGTGTATTCCGCGGGACGCGAAATACGGTTGGCGAGACGCCCGCGCTACCCGAGGCGCGCCGTCCTGCTTTCTGTCCGGATTCAGGCGCAAAAAGTCGCGGAGGGGTCAGGGTTCAGATTCGCCTCTGGAAACCCTGACACCTGACACCCGACTCCTGACTCCCTTCTGATCTTTTGCGCTCACCTCTGTCCAGTGATCAGTGCGAGACAATATAAAATCTGCCCGCGCCATGCTGCCATACCTCGGATCAGGGCAGCAGAAGACACTCGCAGTCCGAGACTGCGCGCTCCCTTCTTTGCAGAGGTGTTCTCTCGGTTTTTCCTGGATGCGATCCGGCACATTCACCTGCACACGAAGATGCCCAGGCGAAGTCAGCGGACGGAAGTGGCCATATGGATGAAGACAGGCGGCCGTCATGTTTGACGGAACCGATATGCTCGATTCACACGGGGAAGGGAAACCCTAGGCAGAATTGCCTGAGTCAGCACCACCGGGGAGAACGGCAATGAGGGCGTTATTTTTTCCGGGCCGAAAAGTTCCGTGCGTTCCAGAAGTCCTGTCACGCAGCAGTCGCGCGAGCGCGTATTTTTCGAAGGCGCGATCTGCAATCATGCAGCCCCGCCTTGCACACGCGATCCGCTGATGCGCAGCAAACCCGGGAGGCGGATCAGCGAACTGATCCGCCTCCCGTTTGCTACCGGCGGGACTACTTGACGTGCTTCGAGACGAGCTTCGTCATCTCGAACATCGAGACCTTCGCCTTGCCGCCGAACACTGCCTTCAGCGCGTCGTCCGCGTTGATCTGTGTGCGGACCTTCTTGTCCTGCAGGTTGTTTTTCTTGATGTACACCCAGAGCTTTTTGGTGAGCTCGGTGCGGGGGAGGGGTTTGGTCCCGACGACGACTCCGAGAACCGCGTCCGGCTGGACGGGCTTCATGAATGCGGCGTTGGGTTTACGGGTGGATTTTTTGGGTTTGGTAGCCATACGCCGGCGGTGATAAGCAGGGTGCCAGAGGGCGACAAGTGCAAAATCGCGGAATTTACGAGTGAAAGCGGAGTGTTTTCACAGTGAAGTTTCATGCCATCCCCGCATCTTTTTCGGCGGGTCAGAATTCCGCAGAAGCCGGGGCCTGCGATGCCGCGGAGCCGGGATCGCCTCCGTGGGGATGTTAAACACTTAACATCCGGGTTCCGCGCCGCACGCCGCTGCGGGTTGCCGCGGAAAAGATTCCCGCCGTGTGTGCGGGGAAATTTCCGCGTGCTACCGCACTCTGGGAATGTCCGGCACCGGCGGCGACTTTGCCTTGAAGAGCAGAGGCTCCGCGATCACCGCGTGGTTTTTTCCAGGCGCGCGTTTTCCGCGCGCCTCGATGTCAAACGACAGCTCGCGCACGCGGCAGACCGGCATCGTGATTTTCCGCGAGGCATCCGCGTCGGTCATAATTCCGCTGTCGAAGACCGCCTCGCCGTCCGCGTAAATCCGGAATGCCACGCTGCCCTCCGCGCCGAGCGGCGCGTGCAAGCCCACGCAGCACTCGAAGCGGTCATAGGTTATCGCCGGCAGCGCGTAGCTCACGCGGCTGTACGTGCCGAGGCCGAGGCAGCGCGGGAATGTGCGCTCGGCAGCCGTGCCATTTTCCATCACGCGTAGCCCTAGCACCTACGTGCAAAAGTCCGCGACCTAAAGTAAGGGAGGGGCATGTCACGTCCAGCCACGCCAATCGTCCTCAGCC
>BJFP01000105.1 GCA_014189875.1 Verrucomicrobiota bacterium
CGGCACGCTCCGGCTCGGGATTTTCCTCGTCGAGGGCGGCGCGCTGCGGGGCGCGCTTGATGAGCACACGCAAATCCTGCGCGCTCGCGCCGAGTCGCATCGCGGCGTTGTTCAGCACGGCTTCGCGCGCGATTCCGTCGGGGATGAATGCGAGCAGTTCGGCGAGCTTCCGCGCCGCTGCAATCTTGCCACGCGGCGTGGCGAAGTCCGGCGTGCCCGTGAGCCGATCGATCTGATGGTCGAAGAAATCCTTCGCCGCCGCCACGCGTTCGCGGAACACCTCCGCGCCCTGCGTGCGGATGAGCGAATCCGGGTCCTCGCCCTGCGGCAGCGTCATCACGCGCACGAGCAGGCCCTCGGCGAGCAGGTGCGGCAGCGAGCGCTCGGCGGCCTTTTCGCCCGCGGCGTCGGCGTCGAAACAGAGCACCACCTCGTCCACGTAGCGTTTCAAAATGCGCGCCTGCCGATCCGTGAACGCCGTGCCCTGCGGCGCGATCACATTTTGCACGCCGGCCTCGAATGCGGTGATGAGATCCACCTGCCCCTCGCACACGATGGCCTGCTTCGCCGCGATGAGCGCGCGCTTCGACTTGTGCAGGCCGAAGAGCACGTTGCCCTTCGTGAAAAGCGGCGTCTCCGGCGAGTTCACGTATTTCGCCGGGCTCTGCTCGGCAAAAAGCACGCGCCCGCTGAATGCGATCACCTCGCCAGTGTCATTGCAGATCGGGAACATCACGCGCCCGCGGAACCGGTCATACATTTTCCCGCTGTCCTCGCCGTGCGAAAAGAGGCCGCTCTCCTTCAGCTCCATCTCCGAGAATCCGCCCGCCTGCATCGCGGAGAGCAGCCCGTCCCACGAATCCGGCGCAAAGCCGATCTTCCACGACTTCGCGACCTCCGCGCTGAGGCCGCGCTTTTTCATGTACTCGCGCGCGGCATCGGCGGAATTCCCGCGCATGAGCTGCTGGTGGAAAAATTCCGCCGCCTCCGCGTGCAGCGACAGCAGCCGCCTCCGCAGATCCGCGCGCTCGTAGTCAGCCTGCGACATCTCGGCCTCGGGGATCTTGATGCCCGCCTTGTCCGCCAGCTTGCGCACCGCCGCGACGAAATCCAGGTGCTCGTAATCCATCACAAATCGGAACACCGACCCACCCGCGCCGCAGCCGAAGCATTTGAAGATCTGCCGGTGCGGATTCACGTTGAAGGACGGCGTGCGCTCATTGTGAAAAGGGCACAGCGCCTTGAACGTCCCGCCCATTCTGCGCAGCGGAAAATACCCGCCGATCACCTCGACGATGTCATTCGCCGCGGCGATCTGCTCGATGATTTCCTGCGGGATTTGCGGCATTTTTTCCTGCGCCGATTGGCGGGCGTCGCGCGCGGCGTGTCAAGCGCGCCCCGGCATCTTCGGCGTTCGTATTTGAAAATCGGGTGTGATTAAAAGTGGGGCAAGAAGCATCGGCAACGAGTGGTGGACGAGAGGCAACGCCAACGGCGTTTTGTCCTCCAGCCCAAGGGTTGACGTTGGGAATTTCGCCGCTTGGAAATTTCAGGGAAATTCTCTGAGGAATCGGGCTCAACAGGTTCGGAAGCGGCCCCGATGCGAATCGGGACCTCAACTTTTAGGGATGCGGAATGGGCGAAGGTGATTTCGATGGGAGCCTCGGGGTCTTTGTCGGGAATGATGATTCCGGTGCAGAGAGTGGAGGCGAGGCGCTGCTTGCCATCCGTGTCGAGGGTCGGCCAGAGGGCGGCGATGTTGCGGGCTTCGTGCGCGATGGTTTCGACAGACAGGTCGCTGACGGCCAGCGGGGCGGTTTCGCCTTCGAGCTTCGGAAGTTCGGCACTGATCTGGCCGAGGAGGTCGTGAAGCGGCGTGTTGATTTCCTTGAATTGCTCCACGCCGATGCCTCCGGCGATGTAGAGGTCGTAAACCTTCTTCGCTTACGCCCGCCCGCCGACCATTCTTTCCCAAAAATCAAGGCTGCGGGCATCCAGCCCGGCCAATTACTGCCGCGCGCTACGCATGGGCCGACAATCCGGTCGCGAATCTCTTCAGCAACGAAGGCCTGCCCGTGACACCGTTCCGCACGGATGACTTCGAGATGACCACAAAGCCAAAATCGCCGGTCGCTCCTGCGCCTGCGGTGAAAAAGTAGGGCGCATTTTTGGCATCGGCGGAATGCGCTCCATTCACGGCGCTCCGCTGCGGCTCAGTTTTCGCTGGCGAGTTTCACGAGTTCCGGCTGGCGCTCGACGGCCTCGAAGAAGCTCGGAAACTGCGGCACCCATCCGAGCGCGCGCAGCTTCGCATTGCTCACGCGCTTGCTCGTCCAGCCGCGTTTGCGGTTCGGATCGATCGGCCCGCTTGGCGGCAGCACACGCGCGAAACGCTCCGCGAGCCACGCGTAGATTTCCCGTTGCGGCATCGGCGCATCGTCGCTCACGTTGAAAATTCCTGTCGCGCCTTCTTCAATGAGCACGCGAAGCGCGGATGCGATGTCATCACGATGCACCTGGTTCACGAAGCGTCCGCCATCGCCCTCGATCACCGCCTCGCCGCTGAAAAATTTCCGCAGCAGCACGGATCGCCCCGGCCCGTAGATGCCGGCAAGCCGCGCGACAATCCCGCCGCGCGCGAGCACGAGTTCCTCCGTCCCGCGGAGAATCTGTCCCGTTTCGCGCGGAGGCTCGGCGGGGCTGTCTTCGGTCACGGCCGCCCCATCCGTCTGCGAATACACGCTCGTGCTGCTCGTGAAGATCAGCCGTGCGCCTGCAAAGGCATCGAGGAGATTGCGCGCGCCTTCGAGATACACCGCGCGATACGCATCCGCTCCGCCGCGCCCGGAACTCGCGCAGTGGATCACCGCATCGGCATTTCCAGCGAGGCCCGACGCAATCGCACGCACCGCTTCCGCATCCGAGATATCGCACGGCGCGACAGAAAAAGCTTCGCCCTTCAACGCCGCGGCGGATTCCGCCGAATGCGTGAGCCCGAGCACGTCCCATCCCGCCGTTTGAAAAACCCGCGCCGTGGCGAGCCCGACGAATCCGCAACCGGCGATGACAACACGCGGCATGGCTCAGGCGGAAAGCTCCACGCGCTTGCTCAGCATTTTCTCCCCGTCGAATTCAAACCACCCCTGAAAGCTCCCGCCCGCGAGCACATGCGGAAGCCAGTGCTGGTCGTCCTCCCACATCTCGTGAAACGGCACGCCGTCCACCGGGAACCACATCGGCAGCGCTTCATCCGTCTCGATCATGTCGCCGGTAAAATCGCGCGCGACGAACACCGCGCAGTGCAGGCTGTAGCCGTCGGTGAACTGAAACCGCACGACTCCGCGATCTTCGAGCAGCAGCGGCGTCACGCCGATCTCCTCCTGCGTCTCGCGGACTGCCGCGTCGTGCGCCGTCTCGCCGGATTCCAGCTTGCCGCCGGGCCCGTTGATTTTCCCCGCGCCGAGCCCGCGCTTTTTGCGGATGAGCAGCACCCGCCCGTCCTTCACGATGAAGCACAGGTTTGCGAGTTGGCGCGGCTGCCAGTTTTGCCAGTCCATGCGCGGACTGTGACTGGTGGCTGGTGAATTGTGAATGGTGGAAAATCATTCCGCGTGTTTTTCTGCGCGCATGAATTCGCAGACCGCCCTCCGCATTTCCGCCATCGTCGGTTTCCTCGCCGTCGCGCTCGGCGCATTCGGCGCGCACGGGCTCCACGCCCTGCTGGAAAAGAACACGCGCCTCGCGACATGGGAGACTGCGGTGCTCTATCACCTTACGCACGCGGTCGTGCTGCTCATCATCGCCACGCTGCGTCCGCTACGCGCCGCCGCATTCTGGCTCATGCTCACAGGCATCGCCATTTTCAGCGGCACGCTCTACGTGCTCGCACTCACGAATGTAAAATGGCTCGGAGCCATCACGCCCATCGGCGGCGTGTGCCTGCTCGCCGGCTGGCTCGCGCTCGGGTTTGGAAAGCCTGATTCAAAATCCGCAACCTGATCATTTCGCCAGCACCGCACCGGACGGGCGGATCGAATCCCCGGTTGCGCCTGCGGGCATCTGGCTCTTGTGTGCACCTGCACGTTCCAATAAAATCACTGCCATGAAAATCGCCACCGCTCTCCTCGTCGCATTCGTCATCGCCGCCTGCAACGCGTCCGCCGAGACGGGTGTGCCGAAGGATTACCCGCTGAAAAAGTGCCCCATCTCGGGCAAGGCTTACGGCAGCGGCGGAATGAC
Source organism: Verrucomicrobiota bacterium (assembly GCA_014189875.1). GTDB lineage: Bacteria > Verrucomicrobiota > Verrucomicrobiia > Chthoniobacterales > Chthoniobacteraceae > SXWH01. The sequence continues at coordinate 4,240 of BJFP01000105.1, forward strand.
GGCCTACAAAATGACGCACGAGGGAACCGACGTGTGGCTCTGCTGCAAAAGCTGCAAGGACGACTTTGAAAAAGACCCGGCGAAATACGCCAAGATGGTGAAGGACGCCGCAAAGAAGTAGCGCGACGGCGCGGCGTGGCATCGCGCAAGACGGCCACCCATGAATCACGACGACAAAAGCGGACACGCCACGGATGGCGGCGAGGAGCCGCATTCGTGCTGTCACAAACCCAAGCCGCCGCCGTGCTGCCCCGCGGATGCTCCCGCGCCCGCTGCCGTGCCGGAGGAAAAGCACGACTGCTGCGCACACGGCCCGCATGATCACGGCGATGTGACGCCATCCGCGGCGGCGAAATATTTCTGCCCGATGTGTCCCGGCGTGGAGTCGGACAAGCCGGGCGACTGCCCGAAGTGCGGCATGGCGCTCGAACGCAATCCCGCGTGGAAGCCCGCGGCGAAAACTATTTTCACCTGTCCGATGCACCCGGAGATCGAGCAGGATCATCCGGGCGATTGCCCGAAATGCGGCATGGCCCTGGAGCCGAAAGTCGTGAGCGCGAGCGAGCCGGAGGACGACGGCGAGCTGCGTGACATGACGCGGCGGCTGTGGCTCGGTGTGCTCTGCACGCTCCCGGTTTTTGTGCTCGCGATGGGGCACGCGTTTCCCGGCGCGCCGCACTGGTTCATGGGCACTGCATCGCGCTGGACGCAGTTTTTGCTCACCACTCCGGTCGTGCTGTGGGCGGGCTGGCCGTTCTTTTTGCGCGGAGCGCGATCGCTGCGCACGGGGCACTTCAACATGTTCACGCTCATCGCGCTCGGCGTCGGCGCGGCGTTTGCATACAGCGCGGTGGCGATGCTTGCGCCCCAGGTGTTTCCCGAGGCGATGCGGATGGGCGGCGTCGGAATCTACTTCGAGGCCGCGGCGGTCATCATCGTCCTCGTGCTCGCGGGGCAGGTGCTCGAATTGCGCGCACGCGCCCGCACCGGCAGCGCGATCCGCGCGCTGCTCGATCTCGCGCCCGCCACAGCCCGGCTCGTGGACGCGGACGGCGAACGCGAAGTCCCGCTCGATCGCGTCGCCGTCGGCGCGATGCTGCGAGTGCGGCCCGGCGAAAAAATTCCCGTGGATGGAAAAATCACCGAAGGCAGTTCGAGTGTGGATGAATCCATGCTCACCGGCGAACCCATCCCCGTCGCCAAAGCCGCAGGCGATGCCGTGACCGGCGGCACGATCAACGGCACCGGCGGATTCCTCATGCGCGCCGAACGCGTCGGCAGCGAGACGATGCTCGCGCGCATCGTGCAGATGGTCGCCGAAGCGCAGCGCAGCCGCGCGCCGATTCAGGCGCTCGCCGATCGCGTGGCCGGATGGTTTGTGCCCGCCGTGCTCGCCGCCGCGGTGCTCACCTTTGCGCTGTGGCTGTGGCTCGGGCCGGAGCCGCGCCTCGCACACGCGCTGGTGAATGCCGTCGCCGTGCTCATCATCGCGTGCCCGTGCGCGCTCGGCCTCGCCACGCCGATGAGCATCATGGTCGGCGTCGGACGCGGCGCGCAGGCCGGCGTGCTCGTGAGAAATGCCGAGGCACTCGAACGCCTCGGACACGTGACCGTGCTCGTCGTGGACAAGACTGGAACGCTCACCGAGGGCCGCCCGAGACTCGCCGCGCTCGTGGCAACGGACGGCTTCACCGAAGACGAACTCCTCGGCACCGTCGCAGCCGTCGAGTCATCGAGCGAACATCCGCTCGCCGCCGCCATCGTCTCCGCTGCGAAGGAACGCGGCATCGCATTCGAATCCGCGCGTGATTTTCAATCCATCACCGGCGGCGGCGTGATCGCGAAAGTCGGCGAACGCGAAGTCGCTGTCGGCAGCGCGGCATTCCTCGCAACGCGCGGCGTGCGCGTTCTTGCGTCGCTGGAGCAAAAGGCCGTCGCCCTCCAGGACGATGGGCACACCGTCGTCTTCGCCGCAATCGCCGGGCGCGCAGCCGGGCTGCTCGCCGTGGCCGATCCCATCAAGTCCTCCGCCGCGGAGTCCGTACGCGAACTTCACGCGCTCGGGATCAAGCTGCACATGCTCACCGGCGACAATGCACGCACGGCGGGCGTCGTCGCGAAACGGCTCGGGATTGATTCCGTCGAGGCAGACGCATCGCCTGCATCAAAAATCGCGCGCATCAAATCGCTGCGCGCCGCGGGCGAGGAGGTCGCGATGGCCGGCGATGGCGTAAACGACGCACCCGCGCTCGCCGCCGCCAGCGTCGGCATCGCGATGGGAACCGGCACCGATGTCGCAATGCAGAGCGCAGGCATCACTCTTTTGAAAGGCGACCTTCGCGGCATCGCCCGCGCCGTGCGCCTCAGCCGCGCGACGACGCGGAACATCCGGCAGAATCTCGTCTTCGCATTCCTCTACAACGCGCTCGGAATCCCGCTCGCCGCCGGTGCGCTCTACCCGTTCTTCGGCGTGCTGCTGAGCCCGATGATCGCAGGCGCGGCGATGAGCCTGAGTTCCGTCTCGGTGATCACGAATGCCCTGCGCCTGCGCCACACGCGGCTCGACGTGTGAGCGGAGCGCTTTCTGTGGAGCGCTGCCGTCCCCATCGGCCACAGCCAAAGCGCGCAGCGCCACTTCTCATGCGCTTGCTCCGTGATGGCACGAACGCCACGAAAGCGAGTGTGACGCTGCGCGTGAAGCGGCGTGGCCGGCGAGGACGCCGGCGCTCCTCGCTCTGCGATCCGCATTGCGAAACTGGCGCGTGCTCCGCAGCCTGCGCGTTCGCATGAAAACCCTCGCCACCATTTCCCTCGCGCTGGCATTCGCGGGTGCGGCGCTCGCACAGAAAAATGATGAAGAGCAGTATCCGCTCACGGAGGACTCCAAGCCGCACGACGGGGTGCCCAAGGGCGAGATGATGAAGTTCACATTCAGCGAGTCGAGCATTTTCCCCGGCACCACGCGAATCGTCACCGTGTATGTGCCGCGGCAATACGACCCGAAGAAGCCCGCCTGCGTCTGGGTGAACCAGGACGGCGTGCAAAACAACGCACCCACCGTCTTCGACAACCTCATCGCGAAAGGCGAAATGCCCGTCACCATCTACATCGCCGCATCACCCGGCGTGGTGAAGGCGCTCGACGGCAAGGTGGCGCTCGACCGCTTCAACCGCAGCCTCGAATACGACGGCCTCGGCGACGCCTACGCGCGCTTCGTCATCGACGAACTGCTGCCTTTTGTCGAAAGGCAAAAGACCGGCGACGGCCGCCCCATCGTGCTCAGCAAACGCGGCAGTGACCGCTGCATCGGCGGCTCCAGCAGCGGGGCCGTCTGCGCATTCACCGCCGCGTGGGAACGGCCCGATGCGTTCCGGCGTGTCTTCTCCAGCATCGGCACCTACGTGGGCCTGCGCGGCGCCGACCGCTACCCGACGCTCATCCGCAAGTTCGAGCCCAAGCCGCTGCGCATCTTCCTCCAGGACGGCGACCACGACCAGAACATCTACGGCGGCGACTGGTGGATGGCGAACCAGATGATGGAGCGCGCGCTCACCTTCGCCGGTTACGAAGTCAACCACGCCTGGGGCACCGGCGGCCACGACGGAAAACAAGCCGCCGCGATTTTCCCGGACGCCGTGCGCTGGCTGTGGAAAGACTGGCCGAAGGAACCGCAGGCCGGCGCGGGTTCGCCGCAGCTCAAGGAGCTCCTGCTGCCGGGGGAAGGGTGGCAGCTTGTTTGGAAACCGGAATCCTCGCCAGAATTAGCGCCAGCGGAATCTTTTGCCTCGGGTGCTGCGAGCAACGCGATGGGAGAAGTCTTCTTTAATGACTTCTCGAAGTCGATGGCCTATAAAGTGAAACTTGATGGCAAAGTGACTCGGATCCCCGGGGCGACAACGTGCTGCGAGCAGGCGTTCGGTCCAGACGGCCGACTCTACCAAATTAGCATGGCACGCGGAGGAGTTACGTATTCCAAAAATCAGGCGAATGTCGACGTTGCCGACGTGATGTCCGCCGATAACCTCGTCGTGCTAAATAACGGCGGCATTTATGTGACGGGCCGATGGGAGGAAGAGAGAGGAGGCTTCCTAAACGTCGTTTGGCTAATTCCGCCGAAAGGCGAGATGCGCCGCGTTGGAACGGCTCCGCAAGCGCCCACCGGGATCGCCGTCTCGCCCGACAAATCTCTACTCTACGTATCTGACGCCCGTTTACACTCCGTCTGGTCCTATCAGATCCAAATCGACGGATCGCTGAAACACAGACAGGAATACTGCCATCTTCACGAGCCCGATCCCCGCCTCCACTCCGGTGCTTATTTCATGACGGTGGACCGTGATGGCCGACTCTACGTCGTCACACCCTTGGGCATCCAAGTTTGCGATCAAGCCGGTCGCGTGAATTGCATCATTCCCATGGTTCCGACGCCTAACGACTGGGTGGATAGCATAACCTTTGGTGGCGCGGACTTCGACACGCTTTTCGTCACGTGCGACGGAAAGGTCTTCAAGCGCAAGCTCAAGATCCGCGGTGCGCCGGCTTTCCTGCCGCCCGTGAAACCGGCGGCGCCGCGGCTATAAAAATACATCCCGAGCGAACCGCGGGCGCGGGAAGCCACGCGACGGCTCCTCTGGAGCGCTGCCGTCCCCGGCGGCCACAGCCAAAGCGCGCAGCGCCACTTTAAATGCGTTTGCTCCGGGACGGGATGAACGCCGGGGAAGGGTTTGACGCCGCGCGTGGAGCGAGGTGGCCGGCGGGGACGCCAGCGATCCATCACCTCCGCGCGCGCGGGTCGAGGGCATCGCGCAGGGCGTCGCCTAGGAAATTCAGCGCGACGAGCGTGAGCGACATCGCGGCGGCGGGGAAGAGCAGCAGCCACCAGTAGCTGTGGATCGGATTGATCACATTTTTCCCGTCGCTGAGCAGGCTGCCCCAGCTTGCCTGCGGGTCATTGATGCCGAGGCCGAGGAAGCTCAGGAATGATTCGTCGAGGATGACTGCGGGTATCGTGAGCGTGAGATAGACGACGATGACGCCGATGAGATTTGGCAGCAGGTGCCGCAGCAGGATGCGCATGTGCGACTGCCCGAGCGCGCGCGCGGCAAGCACGAACTGCTGCTCCTTCAGCGCGAGCACCTGCCCGCGGACGATGCGCGCCATCGCGAGCCATTCGATGAGGCCGAGGCACAGGATGAGGATCATGATTTTCGCATAGCCCTCCACACTCGGCATCGCGCGGTGCAGGAAGCCTTCGAGCCACGGGGCGAAGGTGAAGATCGCGACGATGACGATGATGAGGCGCGGCACGCTGTGCAGCATTTCGATGAAGCGCATCATCACGTTATCCGTACGCCCGCCGACGTAGCCGGCGATGAGCCCGTATGTCGTGCCGATGAAAAAACTCACAAGCGCGCCGCACAGCCCGACGATGAGCGAGACGCGCGCACCTTGGATCACGCGGGAAAAAACGTCGCGCCCGTTCATGTCCGTGCCGAAGGGATGCTGCCATCTGCCGACTGCGCCGCCGCGCTCGATGTCCATCTTCACATGCGCAGCATCCCGCGGCAGCCATGAGGGCGGGTGCAGCGAGTGCGGAGTCACCTTCTCCGGGCTGTACGGAAAAATGCTCGGGCCGAAGATCGCGACGAACGCGATGCCTGCGAGGATGATCATCGCGGCGACGGCGACGCGATTACGCGTGAGCCGCCGCCATGCGCCGGGCGGCTGGGCTGTGGGAATGGAAATCGGCTCACTCATTGTTTGCGCACCGGGGAATTGCAAATTGCAAATTGCAGATTGGGCATTGCAAATTTCCGGCCAGCGCGCGTTCGCGCGACTGCTGCAATTTGCAATTCGCAATGCCCAATTCTCAATTTGCAATTCCCCGTTGTCATTCGAGTCGGATGCGCGGGTCGAGCCACTTGTAGGCGATGTCCACGAAGAGATTCATGCCCACGAGCAGCGTGCAGTACACGGCGACGCTGCCGCAGCAGAGGAACACGTCGCGGTTCAGCACCGAGTTCACGAAAAATCCGCCCATGCCCGGCAGGCTGAAGACCGACTCGATGACGAGCGATCCTGTGAGCAGATTCGCAGAGAGAGGGCCGAGGAAGCTCACGACAGGCAGGATTCCGACCTTCAGCACATGCTTGTAGAGGACACGCTGTTCGCTGAGTCCCTTCGCGTGCGCGGTGCGGACGAAATCCTGATTGAGCACTTCGAGCATGCTCGTGCGCGTGAGCCGCGCAATATAGGCGACGAACGGCCCCGCGAGCGTGATCGCCGGGAGGATGAGGCTCGATATTCCCGTCCATCCGCCGACCGGCAGCCAGCCGAGCCAGAGCGAAAAAATCAACACCAGCGCAGGGCCGGTGACGAATGTCGGCACGGAGATGGCCGCGAGCGCGCCGAGCATCGTCGCGGAATCCACCCACGTATTTTTCCGCACCGCCGCGACGCTGCCGAGCCACACGCCGACCGCCGTGGAGAGCAGCAGCGCGAGCGCGCCGATGGTGAGCGAAGTCGGCAGCGCCGCGCGCAGCAGTTCGCCGATGTTGCGGTCCTTCAGCTTCGTGCTCTTCCCAAAATCGCCCTGCAACAGACCGCTGAATTCCGCGGGACGCCCGTGCTCGGCGTCGGGATTTTTTCTCATCACCCCGAGGTAGCGCAGGCATTGCGACTGGAGCGAACCATCGAGGTTGTATTTCTTTTCCTCGAGCGCGATGGCCTCCTTCGTCCGCTGTTTCTCGCCGAGATTGAACGGATCGCCGGGGGCCTTTCGCAGCAGGCAGAATGTCACCGTCACTGCGAGGAGCAGCACGGCGATCAGCGAGAGGATTCTGCGGAGGATGAAGGTGGGCATTCAGTCTGCGCGCTCCGGCTTCGGGGCCGGCACGCCGAGGCGCTTACACGCCTCGCCGAGGTAGCCTGCGTCAATCTCGAATCCGATGAACTTCTCCACGCCGCACGCGCGCGCGCCCTCCGCTGCGTGGCCGATGCCGAGGAAGGGATCCATCACGACGAGGCCGTCGCGCATTCCGTGGACACGGATGCACCACTCGGCGAGCTGCGCGGGAAATGTCGCGGGATGCGGGCGTTCCCCTTCCCTGCTCACGATCGTCTTGTACGGGATGAACCAGTTATTTCCCCGGCATCGCTTGTCCTTCCCGCCGGTGTGGCCCCATCGCGCGATGTTGCTCTTGTCCATGTAGGCGACCCCGACGCCGAGGCGATCCAGCGGCGTGTCGCCGTTGCGCGTGAGGTGGAAGATGTATTCGTGACAGTCGTTGATGTAGCGCTTGCTGTTCAGCGGCTTGAAATGCCCGGCGGAAATTTCCGCGGCGTTCTTCGGCTGGATGGTGATGGATTTCACCCAGTGCAGCGTGTTTTGCAGGACGAAGAGTTTGCGCAGCCGCAGCACGACCTCATGCGGGAACCACGGGTTCGCGGGCGCGGCTCCGACGTTCAGGAAAAATGAGCCGTCCGGTTTCAACACGCGCCGGACCTCGGCGCACCACTGCTCGCACCAGTCGAGAAATGCCTCGCGCGGCGCATCGTCGCGGAAGCTGCTGTATGCGATGTCGAGATTGTAGGGCGGCGAGGTGACGACGACGTCCACGGAATCCGCCGCGAGTGTCTTCATCCCCGCAATGCAGTCGCCGTGGTGAAATTCAAACGCGGTGCGCGATGCCGACGGCGCTGCTGTCGCCGACGCTTGCGGTGGCGTTTCCTCCACAGTCAGCGCGACGGGAAAAAGATCCTGCGAGAACATCGCAGTTGCTGCGGAGTTCTTGCTGCGGGGTTTGCGGGTGGTGGGTTTCATTTTTCTGGCGGAACAGAATCCTAAAAGAGGGATGGTGTCATTCGAATGGAGGAAAACGTCGCACGGGATCGAACACGGCGCGGACATTTTCCGCGACGGCAGACTCGTGCGAAATGCCGAGCCGCGCATGTGCCCCGATTCCGCGGAGGACAAGAGCCGAGAGGCCGAGCGTGCGCAGTTCGGTGTCGAGCGGTGCGGCTTGTTCGGCGGTGGGGAGCGAGACGAATGCGACATTTCCTCCGGCACTGAAATGCCCGCGTGCGCCGGGGAGCCTTGCGACCACACCCGCCAACGGGGCAAGCGCCGCGAGCGTCATCGGGATTTTCGCGAGCACGCCATCCGCGTGCGCCCATGCAAACTCGCGCAGGCCCGACCACACGCTGTCCGCATCGGCATCGGCGAGGATCGTCGCACCGGGCCATGTGTTCTTGATTTCCTCCGCGAGCGCCGCATTTGCATCAGCAGGCCCGCCGAGCCGCGCG
>BJFP01000106.1 GCA_014189875.1 Verrucomicrobiota bacterium
TGCACGGAACGGCGGGAAAGGCCAACCCGACAATCAACGCCCTTTACTGCACGCTGCTGCATGCGGCGGGAAAGCCGCGGGACACGTTCAACAGCACCGGAATCGCCGCCCCGTGCGGCCCGCTCCCAGAATTGCTGGCGTAGTCCGGATCGCTCTCACGGGAGGGGCACCTGTGCGGGCGCCGACCGGCGCAACCGCTATAAGGAGACTGGGAATAAGGGCTGAAAAAGCAGGATGGCGTGGTTGGGGGAGCGCACGCCGCTCTGCATCCCATTCGTCCCGTTAATGCTTCAATTTCCCCGGCCCATCGATCACCGCCCCTCACTCCCCGGCGCCTGCCCGAGTTCTGACCGTCCACGATGCGGCGGAATCGAAAGCGATTTCCTGCTGTCTCTCCGTCGATTATCGAGCGGGCCGGAAGCGGATACAGGTTGGCGAGGGAACTGCGACTGTGCGGTCCGTGTATCTGAGCTTGCCGGTCGCTTGATCGATGGCGAAGACCGCGACGCCGGCCGAATATTGGCCGGCCGCGAGCAGGAATTTACCGCCCGGGGCAATCGCGAAGTTGCGCGGTTCCCTGCCCCGGATCGGCTCGGCGCCGAGGAAGGCAAGTTTGCCCGTTGCCTCGTCCAACTGGTACATCGCAATCGAATCGTGCCCGCGGTTCGATGCATAGGCGAACTTTCCGGATGGATGGATGGCTATCTCAGCCGTGGCGCTCTTGCTCCGATCCTTGAAGTCTTCGGGCAGCGTGGAGATCGTCTGGATCTCCGTGAGCGCGCCCGCCTGGGCGTCGAAAGAAAATCCCGTCACAGTTGAGTCTTTCTGGTTGACCGAATAGCCGAACTTTCCGTTGGGGTGCATCGCGAAGTGCCGCGGACCTGCGCCGGCCTTGAGAACGGTCGAACCGTGCAATCCGAGCGTGGCCTTCTCCGTGTCGAGCGCATGCACGAATACCGTGTTGAAATTCAAGTCGCAGGCGATCGCAAACTTACCGGCGGCCGCCGGATAGATCGAATGGGGCATGGACTTCTGACGATTGCCGCCCTTCGGGTGTTCGAGCGCGCCGCCCGGGCTGCCCTTCACGGCGGGCTTGAGACTCCCGTCCTCGGCGATGCCGAGGCAGGTCACGCCACCCCCGGCGGCGAGCAACACCTTGCCGGCGGGGTCCACTGACAACTGGCACGCCCAGACCTGCTGCCGGTTTTTCGGAGCGAGGATTCCCGTTGATTCGTCGATTGCAAACGCCTCGATCTTGCCGACAAACTCGGCAGCGGCGTAAAGCACGGGGAGCGTGGGATGGAGCGCAATGAACGACGGCGTGGTCGCTTTTCCGGCCAACTTCGCCTCGGACAGCTCCCCGGTCTCGTCATTGAACCGCGATACATAGATGCCATCCGATTTCGTGCCCTCCCCCGTGTAAGTGCCAAACCAGACCAGATGCTCGGCCGCCGGAGCAACGGCCGTTCCTAGGAATAGGGCACTGGCAACGGCGAACACCGCCGCAATGCGAAGGGACCTCTGCCGGGTCTCATAAATTGAGCCAGAGATCAGTTGCGATGCGCCGCCCCAAAACTTCTGAATAACTGTCAAAAAATCGTATCTTTGCCCATCGGAACGCGAGCGACCGGAACACTGGTCAGCGTCGGAAGGCAACGTGCCATAGGGACCGCGACGGGCTGAGACAGAATGAATGGGGCCGACGATAATGTTCATCCTCGTTTGAATCGCAGATTTGCCGACCGGCCGCCAGAAAAAATGATCGTTGTCCCCGTCGAGCTATCGAGCTTCGCTATGATTGACGTGGGAATAACTGAGGCAAACAACAAGGTTTTTGTTATGCTTAACCCGCTCGCAGGAAAGTTCGATAGACCGTCGGGCAGCTTTGATTTGCATAGTCCTCCTCTGCCTCCTCAAGTAAGTGCCACATTACCCGTTACGGATAAAACTCGCCCCAAGTGGGAGGCTGTCACGAAGAACGCGAAAATTTAGTGCAGTGGGAGAATGACGAAAATCGAGGTCCCAGGATGGGTTGGCAGGCCACTGGCAATCAGCGCCAAGTAATCAGTAAGCAGCAGGGTCAATGTTTGACACCTGGCCGAGTGGAACAAGGGACGAGAAACAAGGGACAGAGTTGCGGTATTCAGCACGGCGATCACGTTACCTGCCGTGTGCGGAGCGCGGCGCGGGCCTCGCGGATGATCTCGGGGAGCCGCGAATCAGTGAGAACGAGGGACGGACGGCCTACCCGAACAGCCCCATGACCGGCTTGCCCGTGGAGAATGGCGGGCGGATGATGCCGGTGTTTCTGTTCATGTCGTTCAGCGGCACGCCGAGGGCGTGGAGGACGGTGGCGTGGAGATCCTGCGGGGTCACGGGATTGCTCTTCGGGGCGGATGCGGTTTTGTCCGATTCGCCATAGACGGCGCCTCCGCGGATGCCGCAGCCGGCCACGATCGCGGAGAAGCACGCGGGCCAGTGCTGGCGGCCGGGAGGCCCGCTCGTGAGGATGACAGGCGTGCGCCCGAACTCGCCGACGGCGACGACGAGGGTGTCGTCCAACATGCCGCGATCCTTGAGATCGGTGAGGAGGGCGGAGAGCGCCTGGTCCAGCCGCGGCAGGCAGAAATTCATGCCGTAGGAACCGGTGCCGAAGGCGTTGCCCATGCCCATATTTCCGCCGTGCATGTCCCAACTGGAGCTGGGCGGCCCGCCTTCCTTTTCGCCCGGCGAGGGGCCGACCCATCCATTCACGGTCACAAAGCGGACGCCTGCCTCCACCATGCGCCGGGCGAGGAGCAGGTTCTGGCCGATCGGATGCATGCCGTAGCGCTCGCGGACGGCCACCGGCTCCTGCGTCAAGTCGAAGGCCTGCCGCCCTTCCGGGCGGGTCATCGCATCGTAGGCTTTCTCGCGCAAATCGCCCCAGTCCTTGCCGCCCGCGTCTCCTCCGAGGCGGTCGGTTTCGAGGGAGTCGAGCAGCTTGCGCCGTTCGTTCAGACGGGCGGGATCGGCCGTGTCGTAAATCTCCGGCAGCTTGAATTTCGGCATCGCCGGGTGGTTGTCGGCGGAACCAATGAACACCGGCGCGTAGGCTGATCCGAGGTAACCGCCGGAGCCGATATTCGGCGCGCAGAAGACCGGCTGCCCGACGCATTTGATGAGCCACGCATTCGAGATGAGGTTGCGTTCATTCGAGAGGCTTTTCGCCACGGCCGATCCGATGTAGGGCAGGTCGTCGGCGACGCCTTGCTTTACCTGCTCGACCACGTGCCCGCTGAGCAGGTTGTGCATGGCGTCGAAGTGATTGTTGATCGGGCGCGGATGCGTCATCGAGCGGATGAGGCAGAACTGATCGGTCACCTTCGCGAGCATCGGGTGGAGTTCGCTGAGCTGCATGCCGGGCACCTTCGTGCGGATGGGCTTGTAAGGGCCGCGGATCTCGGACGGGGCTTCGGGCTTTAAATCCCAAGTGTCGAGCTGGCTCGGGCCGCCGCACAGGAGCAGGAAAATGCAGCATTTCTTCGAGGCCACCGCCTTGCCCGATGCGTCGAACTTGTCCTTCCCGAGGACGAGGCCGGGGACAGCGAGATTGAGGAGGCCGAGGCCGCCGGCTTGTAGAAATTTGCGGCGGGAAGTCTTGGGGAGATTCATGTGCGTGATGACTGAGGGATGAGCCTGCCAGCGCGCACCCATTAGAGACTATGTCAAAAATCGGAGGAAAAAACGCGGAGAGGCCGGGGGAGGGCAGTGTTGGTTGTTTTCTCTGCGTCTCCGTCCATCGTCTTTCACACTACCCGCGGGCACTTTCTACACAGTCTCTTAGCAAAGTCCTTTTCGAGGGCGGCCGTTTTTGGAAACGGGATCGCTTGCGCCTATTCAACCACGCTCAAATCCTGAAGCCGGATGCGGCCTTTCACCGGAGCCATTTTTGTGAGGTTCAATGACTGCCGGTGCGTCTCGATGTAGAGGCCCGTGAACTTCAGCGGGTGGTCGAGTTTGCCGTCGCTGTCGCCCTGCCATTGGCCGAGGCCGGCACCGGGCTCGATGTGCTGCATGGGCGATTCACGGGGCAGCGGGAAAGTGACGAAGCGCCAGCCGTCAAAATCAATGGCCGACTGGTTGCCCCAGTCGCCGCCGTCGGAGTCCTTGGATGAACGTCAGCGCTCGCCGCGGGCGTCCTCGACTTCCCAATTGACGCGCCCCCAACTGCTGTCGCCCTTCACCCACACGCCGACGGTGTGCGGCCTGCCGGGAATGGGCACGGGCTCCTTCAGTCGAAGCGCCACATATTCGCCGACGACTGCCGGCACGGAGCCTTCGTGTTTCAATTCGAGTCCGAGGCACTCTCCCCTCTCCTCGTCCCGCACCTGACGCAGCTCTGATGATGCATGCACCTCGTTTTCCGAGGTCGGTAGATGAATAGGATATCGCGTGACTCACTCATCTTTGCCGAACGCTGCTCCGGGATGCTCCGGGTGGCCGTTGATGGGCGGAGCGGTGCTTTAGCTCGCCATCGGCTTCGGCTTGTCGCCTGTGGTTTTTTTCGGGGCGGACGGCTTCAGTTCAGGCGCGGTCCACTCCTTGGTGCGCGTCTTGTGGAGCCGCGCGGCGTAGGCGGCCGGGGGAGATTTTTCAAAGGGGCCGGAGTGGCGGACTGCTTTCACGGTCTGCTACACTCGTGACTTTTGCGCGGATGCGCAGCCCGCGATGGGCGTGGCGGCGGCGAATGCGGCGAGGACAGGCAAGGGGGATTTTTGCATCGGTGTGGCGGGATGGCGGTGCTTGCAAGCAGCGGACCGAGCTGCCTGAGCACACAAGGCATCACGCCACGTCGAGCCGGTTTTTCAATGCCCAAATGTGCGCCTTGAGCGTGAATTCGGCCATCGTGAACGGCTTGCCGATGAAGTCGCTCGCGCCCTTGAGTGTGCTGCGCTCCCGGTTTTGCGCGGTGTCATCGCCGGTGAGGAAGACGATGGGCGTGCGGTCGTGCTTGGGCAGGCCGCGGATGGCCGCGCACATGTCGAGGCCGTTCATGTCGGGCAGGCCGATGTCGAGGAAGATGACGTCGCAGTGGTTGTCCTGGAGCGTGTCGAGCGCGGTGCGGGCGTCGGCGCAGCCGATGGCGCGGAGATTTGTGATTTCCAGCGAGGCGGTGATGACGGCGAGGAGAGCCGGATCGTCGTCCACGGCGATGACGGTGGCTGGCGGGAGTTTCCCGGCGCGCGGGAGCATGTCGTGCGTGAGGAGGCGGCTGAGAAAGACGAGCGCTTGGATCGCGGTCTGGAGGGTGTCGTGGGCGAGTGGGGGCGCGAGGCGGGCGGCGCCATCGAGGAGGGTGTCGAGCCCTGAGACGATCGTCGCGACGGGATGCGGGCCGAGGATGGCGGCGATGCGGTAGGTGTCCTTGAGGAGCGAGACGAATTCGTCGAATGCGCCTTTGTCCGCGGGGCGCAGCGAGAGTGAGGAGGCTGTCGCGCGGAGCTTTCCGGTGAGATCGGCGATTTCCTGAAAAGGCGAATCAAGTTTCGGTGCCGGAAGCACAGCGAGCGGCGCGGGGCGGATCGCGGTGTCGGTGAGAGGTGGGCTGAATCTTGCATTCGCAAATCCCGAGCCGCCGCCCGCGGCGATGCGGGCGACCTGCACCTCGGCACCGAGCCCGGCGGCTGTGCGCAGCTCGTGCAGCTCCCCGATCAGCGCCCTGTTTTCCGTGAGCAGCGTGTCGCGATCGAGCGTGAGTTCCTTCACCTGTTGCCGGAGCTGGCCGATGTCGGACTCCGCGTCGCGGCTGAACATTTTCACACTGCCGAGGATGGCAATCTGGTTTTTCTGTTCGGAAACTTTCGAGATCAGCTCGTCGTTCTGCCGACGGAGGACGCCGATCATTTTGCGAAGGGTGCCGATTTCCTTGGCACCGACCTCGACTTCGTCAGGCAGGAAGTCGCATTCCACGGTGCCGATGAGGAGCCTGCACGCGGCTTCGAGATCGGCCTCGGTGAACGCGACGCCCCCGATGAATGAGCGGTTCGTCGAGCCGAGGTCGCGGATGAGGTAGCGTCCGCCGCGGCAGATGATTTCGGCGTGGTGCTTCGATACGGTGTCGTGCGCGATGCGGATATCGTTGTCCGAATGCCGGCCGATGGTGATCCGTTCACCGCTGAGGGTGAATGTCATGTCTCCCGATTCGGGGTGGCGTACGAGTAGTTTCGGCATGGACGTTCCGCGTGCCGTCGCACGCTTGACAAAGGAGCAAGCAATTCGGATGCCGATCAGACGGGGCGCGCACTGGGAGCGGCGACATCTTTTTTGCAGTGTTGCTGGGACCGTGTGTGCGCGTGGGATCGCGCCCGGTCAGCGCGCGAAATGCCCGCTCTCGCGCAGGCAAATTTTTTTCAAAAAAGCGGCGTGCCTACGCCAGAAACAATGCGTGGCGATCCGGACGCCCTCGCTCCTACGCGCCGCGCGCGATGCGCCACAGCTCGCGCGTCTGCGAGATGATCCGCCGGAGCACCTCGGGGGTCACCGCCTGCTTCGGATCGTCGCCGATGCCTTTTCCGGGATGCACGTTGCACTCGATGCACAGCCCGTCCGCGCCGTATGCGATCGCCGCGAGCGAGGCGGCGGGGACGTAGGCTGCCTTGCCGACGCTGTGCGAGGGATCCACGACGACGGGTGCCCACGTGCGTTCTTTCAAAAGCGGGACGATGCTTTCATCCGGGTGGTTGCGGTAGCCGTCGAGCGTGGGCTGCGTGCCGCGCGGGCAGAGGATCACGTTTGGATTTCCGAGCTGCACGATGTATTCCGCCGCGGAGATGAATTCCTGCACGGAGCCGAGATGCATGCCGCGCTTCAGCAGCACGCACACGTCGCGACCCGCGATGGCTTCGCCGATTTGCCGGAGCAGAGAATAGTTCAGCGCATTCCGCGCGCCGACCTGGATGCAATGCACGCCTGCCTCAATCGCGAGGCGCAGGTGCTCCTCGTCCATGACTTCCGTGTCCACGGGCAGGCCCGTCTGCCGGCTCGCTTCCATGAGCACGAGCAGCGCCTTCGCGTCGCCCTGGTAGCTGTAGGGATTCGTGCGCGGCTTCCACACGCCGCCGCGCAGCGCGTGCGCGCCGGCCTCCTTCACCGCGTGTGCGGTCTCGATGGTGAGGTTCGGATTCTTCGGGTCGATCGTGCATGGCCCGGCGCAGAAAAACGGCTCGCTGCCGAGCACGATGCCGCCCATTTTCACGCGATGCGTCGCGAGGCTGGAGCGGATGTCCATGAGCTTGTGCGGGCTCTGGATGCGGTCCACGCGGTTGATGTAGGGCAGGCCCTCGATCTTCGTAACCATGTCGTCGTTCCGCTCGTCGCCGACGATGGCATAGACGCACCGTTCCGCGCCTGTGATCACCATCACTTTGCAGCCGTACGCAGTGAGGATGTCGGTGACTTCCTTGAGCTGCCCGTCGGAGAGCACGTTGACATTTGGGATGATCATGGCCGAAAAAAATTGGGCGCGACGGTATCCGCGCACCGGGGTGCGGCAAAGTTTTTCTTCCGGCGCAGCAGAGAAATCGCGCCTGATCCGCAACCGCCGGATGGAGGTTTTGCCGAGACGCGCGACAGCTTCCCCGGCGTCGGCGCGATTGACGCGCACTGCTCGCGCTGGCATCCCCGCGGCATGAATATCCTCGCTCCCTTCCTCTCACTTGCCCTGGTCTTGGCGTCCGCATCCGCCGAGGACGACGGCAAGCTCACCATCCCGATCCCCTCCTCCGTGCAGGCCACCATCGCACGCGAAAAAGGCGACGCCGGCACCGTGCGCGATTTCCGCAGGGTGAACGAAGCCGACGGCACGACCTACATCATCGGCATCGTCGTGGGTAACAAATCGTGGGAGCTTTCCCTCGACGCCTCGGGCCGCGTGATGCGCAAACGCCTCGACGCCGGCGACAGCGGCCCGCGCATGGTCCGCATCGAGGCGCTCCCGGCAGCCGTCCGCGACACGATGCAGCGCGAGGCGGGGGCCGGCGTCCTCACGGAGATCGAGCACATCGAGCGCAAGACCCACTATGTCGGCGAGGCGAAGCTCGGGAAACGCAAGTATCGCATCGAGGTGGACGCCGATGGCGTGCTGCTGAACAAGGAATTCATCGGCGAGGAAGACTGAGCGCGCCAAGCGCGCCGAACCGAAATCCACCGGCGTTCCCCTTGCCTGTCGCGACAGATTTCCAAGCGGTCACGCCCTCGGTCTTCGTGTGGCACGCATACGAGCCCGCCGTGAAGTGCGAGCTGTCCTCATGCGCGATCGAGACCGCAGACGGCCTCCTCCTCGTGGATCCCATCGAACTCGCAGGGCCGTCCCTCGCGAGACTGCTCCAAGGACGGACCCCGCGCGCCATCGTCCTCACGAACGGCAACCACACGCGCGCCGCGGAAAAATTCCGCACCGCGCTTGGTGTAAAAATTTTCGCATCCCACGATGCGGACGGCCTCGACCTGACCCCGGACGACATAGTTTCCGACGGCCAGCTCACATTCGGAAACATCCGCATCCTCTCGCTGCCCGGCGCAGGGCCGGGGGAAATCTCACTCATCGGCCCCGACGTGGCGTGCATCGGCGACGCGCTGATCCACCTGCCGCCCGAGGGCCTCCGCATTCTCCCCGACAAGTACTGCGCCGATCCCGCGCAACTGCGCCAGTCGCTGAGAAAACTGTTGTCTTGTGATTTCCAAGTCATGACCTTCGCGCACGGCGCACCACTCACCGATTCGCCGCGCACGAAGCTCGAACCATTGACCGCATGAAAAAACTCCCCGCACTTTTCCTCGCCTGTACGCTCGGCGCGTCCGCATTTGCACAACCCCCGGTCCCGGCGACCATCGCGAAGCCGACCGCCACCCTCGCGGCGGAGACGCCCAGCCCGGACGCCGACAGCCCGGACAAAATCATCGGCCGCTTTTTCGCCCAGCTCCAGAAGCGCGAGGTGGACCTGGCCTACGACCAGCTCACGCGCGGCACGAAGATCGCCGAGCGCGCCGACGACGTGCGGACGCTGAAATCGAAGACGAAGGAGGCCATCACGGTCTTCGGCCCGATGCTCGGCTACGATTCCGTGGTGACGAAAAAAGTCGGCACCCGCCTCGTGAGCTACACGCTGCTCTCGCTCGGCAAGGAGTTCCCGCTCCGCTGGCGCTTCTATTTCTACAAGCCGATGGACACATGGAAGCTGATCGATATCCGCGTGGACGACCGTCTCGCGGCGATGTTCGACGAGACGGACGACGGCCGCACCCGCGACGAGCGCCCGTAGCGCGCGCCATGCGCTTTGAAAGCGATGCTGTGTTGAGGACCTCAAGCAAAAGCGGTGCAGGGCCTTCGGTCGCAGGGTAGATCGTCCCTCGCAATCTCGGGCTGAAGGATGCAGCGCCGCTGGCGTTGATTATGCCAATCACGGAAACGCACACTTCACCTGCGCAATCGCCGGGCCGGACATCGCGTAGATGCACTCCGAGTCATACGTGCCCTTCGGCCCGCGCGGGATGAACGCCACGCCGTCCTGCGAAGCCGCGTAAAGCAGATACCAGCCGACATCATGCACCGTGCTCGGCCCGTCCATCTTCGCGATCACGTCCTTATCCGCGAGCACGCACTTGTACCAGAGCTTGAAGACCCGCTCCTCCGCGTCCCACAGCACATTCGGGTAAAGGTTGTTCAGCGCATTCTCCCAAGGCTGGTCCGCGTGCAGCGCCGGATTGCGCTCGTCCTTCACCAGCGTCCCCGGCGCGAGCCGCGCATTGCGCGCGGAAATGACGACACCCGAATCCAGCACGAGATGCTTCTTCTCATCGGGCACGACGAGCCGCGGCACCGCTGCGAAAAGGCGGACGCCCACGACTAACACGGCGGCAAACAGGGGGAACTTCATGCGCTTGGATAGACCGGTCCGACATCCGGTGGCAATTCCGACCGAGTGAATGGTTGCGTATGAAGCGGCGGAGCGCTTGCGAAGGCCGGGAGTTCTGGCATCCTCCCGACCATGATGACGATTGACGACACAGGCCGCATCGCGCTGGACCCAGCGGTTTGCAACGGACGCCCGGTGGTCAGAGGCACGCGCATCGCAGTGCAGACGGTGCTGGAGTTTCTGGGTGCAGGCGACGGGATCGAAGACGTGCTGGAAGAGTATCCCGCGCTGACGCGCGAGGACGTGCTGGCCTGCCTCCAATTCTCGTCGCGTCTTATGGGCAACCATTTCACGCTGCTCAAAGTGGCGTGAAGGGGTTTCTCTTCGACGAGAATCTGCCGCGGCGCATCCGCTTCACGCCTTCGCGTCCGGTGACGCCTGTGGAGATGCTGGGTGCCAGTCCCGAGGATGCGGCGGTATGGGAATTCGCGAGGCAAGGCGAACTGGTCATCGTGACGAAGGACGCGGATTTTTCAGACCGCATCCTGCTTTCGCAGCCTCCGCCGTGGGTGGTGCATCTGCGTATCGGGAATCTGAGACGCGCGGATTTCCATGCGTTCCTCGCGCGCGTCTGGCCGCAGGTCGAGGCACTGCTTCCCGCACACAAGCTCGTGAATGTGTACGCCGACCGCATCGAGGCGGTGAACTGACCTACCCCGCCGTGATCGCCGCGCGTTCGTCGTTCAGTGCGCCGGTCTTTTCCAGGAAGTAGTCGTAGCCGCCGGGGTAGCCGGTGACTTTGCCGTCGTTCACGTGGAGGACTTTCGTCGCGAGCTTCCGGATAAAATGCACGTCGTGCGAGATGAAGACGAGCGTGCCCTGGTAGTTCTCCAGCGCGAGGATGAGCGACTCGACGGTGTGGATGTCGAGGTGCGTCGTGGGCTCGTCCATGAGCAGGAGGTTCGGCGGGTCCACGAGGAACTTGATCAAGTTCAGCCGCGTCTTTTCGCCGCCACTGAGGACGGCGGTCTTCTTGTAAATCTCGTCCTTGCGGAAAAGGAATGAGCCGAGGATTCCGCGCGCGTCGTTTTCGCTGAGGTCCTTGCCGCTTTCCATGACTTCCTGCAACACGGTCTTTGCGGGGTCGAGCGTGGCGGAGCGGTGCTGGCTGAAGTAGCCGATCTTCGCGTTCAGCCCCGGCGTGCGCGTGCCTTTTTGAAAATCGAGGACGCCGCCGAGGATTTTCAGAAGCGTGGATTTGCCCGCGCCATTCGGGCCGACGAGCACGGTGCGCTCGTCACGCTCGATGGTGATGTCGAGGCCGGTGTAAACTTTCACATCGCCGTACGCTTGGTGGATACCCTCCAGCGACATCGCGCGCTGGCCGATGCGCGGCGGCTGCGGGATCTGGAAACGGAACGGCTTCTTCGGCGGCAGCGGCTTCTCGAATTTCTCGATGCGCTCGATCTGCTTGAGCTTGCTCATGGCCTGCGAGGCCTTCGAGGTCACGGAGCGGAAGCGGTCCACGAATTCCTGCAACGACGCGATTTCCTTCTGCTGGTTTTTGTAGGCGGCGAGCGCCTGCTCGTAGTTCGCCTCTTTCTGTTCGAGGAACGCGGTGTAGTTCCCGGTGTAGGCGACCAGTTTTCGCTCATCGATTTCGTAAACGCGCTCGACGATCTCATCCATAAACTGTCGGTCGTGCGAGATGAGCAGCACGGCGCCGGAGTAGTTCTTGAGGTAATTTTGCAGCCAGAGCAGCGAGAGCAGGTCGAGGTGGTTCGTCGGCTCGTCGAGCAAAAGCAAATCCGGCTCCATCACGAGCAGCCGTGCGAGGTGCGCGCGCATGACCCACCCGCCGCTCATCTCCTTTGCGGGACGCGCAAAATCTTTCTCGCGATAGCCGAGGCCGCTCAGCATCCGCTTCGCCTTCGCGTCCACCTGCGGATCGCTCAGCGCCTCGTGCTTCGCGTGAGTCTCCATGTATTCGGGGCTCTCGACGTCGCCGGCCTTTTCGAGCGCGTGCAATTTTTCCTCCAGCTTCGCGAGATCGCCCGCGCGCCCCGTCGCGATGTCGAGCACGGTCTCGTCGCCGACGGATTCCGCCTCCTGCGGGAGGAAGCCGACCATCGTCCACGCATCGCGCTCGACGGTGCCGGCGTCCGGATCGTCCTTGCGGAGAATGAACGAGAAAAGCGTGGACTTGCCCGTGCCGTTTGGGCCGACGAGTGCGACGCGCTCGCCGTAGTTCACCTGCATGGAAGCGCCCTCGAAAAGAACGCGCCCGCCGAGGCTTTTGCGGATGTCACGGATGGTCAGCATGGATTGGAAATGGCGAAGGTCAGATGGTGTGCCGCGGGACAATCACAGAAAGCGGGGCGGGAAGGAATGCAGTTCTGCGCGATGCGCAAGACGCAAGAACGGCGAAACGACTCGGGAGGTGCTAACCCGCAAACTCGATCACGCCGAAACGCTCCGGTGTGTGGAAGTTTGCGCGCAGCGGAGGCGACCATGAGGCGAGTTCGCGCGGCAGTGTTCCGTCGCGCGAGGGGCGGTCTATGCGGCAGAAATTTGCACGCCATCGCGAACCGGTGCGGGGAGGGGAATTCGTGACACTCGCAAACGGGATCGAGAGCTCCGCACTC
>BJFP01000107.1 GCA_014189875.1 Verrucomicrobiota bacterium
GTCTGCTCATCAAGGCGGTTCGCTACACAGACAAGGATCTGCGAATGCCGCCCAAGGACAAGAAACTCACGGACGCACAGATCGCCGACCTGGTTGCGTGGGTGAAGATGGGCGCGCCCGACCCGCGAAAAGGGACGGCCGCCGCGGCCCCGCCGCGGATAACGCTCGAAGAGGGCCGCAAGTTCTGGTCGTTTCAGCCGGTCAAGGAGCCGCCGTTGCCGAAGGTGAAGAATGCCGCCTGGCCGCGAACCGGGGTCGATCGTTTCATTCTGGCGCGTCTGGAAGCGGCAGGCATCCGTCCGGCGGGCGACGCGGATAAGCGGACGTTGCTGCGGCGCGTCACGTTCGATCTGGCGGGATTGCCGCCGACGCCGGCCGAGACGGAGGCGTTTCTCGCCGATGAGTCGCCGCGTGCTTTCGAGAAAGTCGTCGATCGGTTGCTCGAATCGCCGCGCTATGGCGAGCGCTGGGGCCGGCACTGGCTGGATCTGGCCCGTTATGCCGACACCAGCGGCAACGCCGCGGATTTTCCGGTGCCACAGGCGCATCGGTATCGCGACTGGGTCATCCGCTGCTTCAATCGCGATCTGCCTTACGACCAATTCCTGCGCGAGCAAATCGCCGGCGACCTGATGGTTGGAAAAAATGCGGCCGAGCGCTCCGAGCGCATCATTGCCACCGGTTATCTCGCCATCTGCCGGCGCTTCGGCAACGGGCGCGACGGGGGCGACGGAGAAGTATTTCATCTGATGTACGAGGACACGATCGACAATGTCGGCCGCACCATTCTCGGGCACAGCCTGTCATGCGCCCGCTGTCACGATCACAAATTCGACCCGTTCACGATGAAGGATTATTACGGACTTTACGGCATTTTCAGCAGCACCCGCTTTCCGTACCCGGGTGGCGAAGTCGGCACGAAGCAGGACCAGTTCGTGCCCCTCGTGTCGGCCGAACTGGAAATCCAGATCAAAGAGCATCGCGAAAAATTGGCGGCGATGGACGCCGAGGTCAAAAGGCTGGAAGTGGCGGAAGCCGAGGCGAAGAAAGGAGTGGACGCCGGGAAACTCCAGCAACTGCCGGAACAGGACCAGCAAGCCGCGATCGGCCAACTGACCGCGGGAGGACGGCCGCTGCTCCCGACGGCCTTCCGCAGCGAAGCCGGTGCGACGGCGAAGATCGCCGACGATGGCAGCGTTTTCGTCAGCGGAAAACTGGCCAAGGACACGTATGTGGTGGAAGCCCTGATTCCGGATTCCGTGCGGGTGCGATATCTGCGGCTGGAAACATTGCCCGATGCGGCGTTGCCAGGGAAGGGCGCAGGGCGGGCACGGGATGGCAACTTTCTCGTAAGCCGATTCTCCGCGTCATTCATTCCCCCCAAGGGCCAGGTCGACGCGACTGCCATCAAGTTTGTCGCCGCTCGAGCCGACTTCGAGCAGACGGGCTTCCCCGTCACAAACGCACTGGTCGACGTTCCGAAGAGTGGCTGGTCCGTGTCCCCGCTGACCGCCAAGCCCCATGTCGCCATGTTCGAAGTGGCGCCAAACCTCGTCATTCCACCCGGTTCGAAACTGGTCGTCACGATCGAGCATCAACACTCGGATGAGCACACGCTGGGCAAGCTGCGTCTGTCGGTTGTAGAAACGCTGCCGCCCACGCCGCCCGACAGTCCGGAACGAGCGAAGGCCCTCGCCGCGGCGGCCGCGAGCAGGGCGGTCGCGGAGGCCAAGTTCAGACGCACCGCGCTGCAGGCCCAGGCGCCGAACGTCCCGGATGCCTACGCCGTCTCCGACGGAAAAGGCGCGAACGTCAAGATCCACCTGCGTGGCGAACCGGAAAAGCCCGGCGGTGAGGCGCCGCGCCGGCTCCCCGCCGTTCTCGGCGGTCAGGAGTTGCCGCCCGATCACCCGGCAAGCGGTCGCATGGAACTGGCCGAGTGGTTGACCGACCCGAAAAATCCGCTGACGCCGCGGGTCATGGTCAATCGCATCTGGCAACATCACTTCGGCAAAGGCATCGTCGCGACGCCGAACGATTTCGGCAGGCGGGGCCAGGCGCCGACCCATCCGGAATTGCTCGATTATCTGGCCGCGCGTTTCATCGCGAGCGGCTGGTCGATCAAGGCGATGCACAGGCAAATTCTGCTGTCGCGTGCCTGGCAGGTGGCCAGCACCGACGTCGAAGCCAGCGCGAAAGTGGATCCAACAAACGACATGCTCTGGAGATTCACCCGTCGTCGGCTGGATGCCGAGTCGATTCGCGACACGATGCTGTTCGTCAGCGGACTCCTGGATGAGCAGGCGGGCGGCGAGCATCCGTTTCCGCCGGCCGCTTCCTGGAAATTCACGCAACACGAGCCGTTCGCGGCCGACTATGAGACGAGGCGGCGGAGCGTGTATCTGATGCAACAGCGCACGCGCAAAAACGTGTTTCTCTCGCTGTTCGATGGCGCCGATCCCAACTCCAGCACCGCCGTGCGTTTGCCGACCACGACGCCGCTTCAGGCTCTTTTTTTTATGAACGCCCCGCTGGCCCATGATGCTGCCGTTGCATTCGCCAGGCGAGTTCTTGCGGATGCGCAGGACGAATCAGGCCGGATCAATCGCGCCTACCAGCTTGCATTGAACCGGGGACCGGACACCGGGGAGCAACAGGAGTGCCGCGAGTTTCTGACGAAATACCGCAACCGGCTCACCGAATTGAAAACGCCGGCGAATCAGGTCGAAGTGCTGGCGTGGTCGGCCTATGGCCGGGCGCTGTTGAGTGGAAATGAGTTTGCGTACGTCGATTGACACAAGATCATATGGCCCAAATCAGTAAACAACCCCGGGGCAGGCGCCAAGGCATTGACGAAATGATTTCACAATTCAACAGGAAGCCGAAGCAAGCTTCGGGGCATCAGACCCAAAAGGAATGAAAACGAATCGTCGCACTGTCATCCGCTCCCTGGTGGGCGGCTCGCTGCTTTTGCCGGGCATCGTGTCCGAGTTGCTCGCGCAGGACGCCGATCCGCTGGCGCCAAGGGACCCGCACTTTCGGCCGCGGGCGAAGCGTGTCATCTTTCTGCACATGTCCGGCGGCGCGTCGCACATCGAGACATTCGACTACAAGCCGCGGCTGTTCGCCGATCACAATAAGCCTGTCAAACTGCCGCCGCACATACAACGCGTGCTCGGTCGGGACAAGGCGACCGCGACGACCTATCTCAACGGGCCAAAATGGCCGTTCCGGCAGCATGGACAATCGGGGCTGTGGATCAGCGAACTGTTTCCGCATATCGCCCGGTGCGCCGACGAATTGTGTCTGATTCGGTCGATGCACAACGATCATTTGAATCACGTCGAGGCGACGCTCGGCATCCATACCGGTTCCGTGATGTTCCCGCGGCCCAGCATCGGGGCCTGGGTGAGCTACGGGCTGGGAACGGAAAACCTGAATTTACCGTCGTACATCGTGCTGGCGCCGGAGTTGACCTACGGGGGTCGGCAGGTGTGGTCGTCCGACTTCCTGCCCGGCTGCCATCAGGGAACGCACGTCACGCCCGGCCCCGATCCGATGCCGAACCTGCGGCGCCGCCAGCCTGCGACCGACTTGCAAGAGATGGAGCTTGGCCTGGCACAAGCATTCAGCCGCCGGCATCTTGCCCGGCGGCCCGGCGATCCGAATTTGACCGCGCGCCTGCGCAGCTTTGAAACGGCATTCGGCATGCAGGCGGCGGCGCCCGAAGCCTTCGATGTCTCCCGGGAAACGGACGCGACGCTGCAGCTCTACGGTCTGCCGCGAGGTGGCAATAGCGGTTTCGCCTGGCAATGTTTGGTGGCCCGGAGGCTGGCCGAGCGCGGCGTCCGCTTCATCGAGTTGATCGACTCCGGCTCCAGCTTGTCACGCAACTGGGACGCGCACTCCAACATGGACAGCCACATCGGCCTCGCGCGAAACGTCGATCAACCGATCGCCGGACTCATCAAGGATCTCAAACTCCGCGGGATGTTGGACGATACGCTGGTGGTGTGGACAACCGAGTTCGGCCGCGCCCCGTTCTCTCTTCACCGTGAGACACAAGGCCGCGATCATCACAGTTCTGTGTTCACGTCGTGGATGGCCGGCGGCGGCGTCAAGGGGGGCCTCAGCCATGGCCAAAGTGACGAGCACGGCATCGACGTCGCCGAGGATGGAGTCCACGTTCATGACTTCCATGCAACGATCCTCCACCTGCTCGGCCTCGATCACGAACGTCTCACCTATCGCCACGCCGGCCGCGACTTCCGCCTTACCGACGTGCATGGCAACGTCGTGAAGGAAATCATTGCGTGAACACCAACCCCCCTCACTCCCTGCCCCCCGCCCGCATTCTGACCGCTTCCGGTGCGGCGGGCGCGAAGGCGAATTCTTGCAGGAACTTTCGCCGAGACGATTCTGGAGTTGATGACGAAATAGGATGAAAACGCACGTTCCAGAGCGATGCCATTGCGGGACAGGATCCCGGCACCGCCCACTCAGTCCGCGTCATTCGGCTGGACGGCTCGAAGCGATGAACCGCGGCGCTTTCGTTTTCGCCGCTGTGCTGCTGGCGTCACTGAGCGGGGTCCGCGCCGCGGACACCACCGTCCCGCGGCCCGCCGGTATTTCCTCCCGCGCGGGCGAGGATACTGCGTTCTTTGAATCCAGAATCCGCCCGATCCTCGTCGAGCGATGCTACGAGTGCCACAGCGCTGACAAGAAGCAGAAAGGCAATCTCCTCCTCGACAGCAGGGAAGGCACGCTCAAGGGCGGCGACACCGCGCCGGCCGTGGTCCCCGGCGACCCGGAAAAGAGTCTGCTCATCAAGGCGGTTCGCTACACAGACAAGGATCTGCGAATGCCGCCCAAGGACAAGAAACTCACGGACGCACAGATCGCCGACCTGGTTGCGTGGGTGAAGATGGGCGCGCCCGACCCGCGCCACAAGGAGGCGCGGACCACCGGGGCGAAGGAGGCGAAGGCGAAGACGTGGTGGGCATTTCAACCCGTTCGGGAGCCGGCCGTGCCGGGCGCGAACCGGCAGAATCCAATCGATGCTTTCGTGGGTGAAAAGCTCGCGGCGGCCGGGCTCGGGAAGGCGCCTCCGGCGGACAGGAGTTCGCTTTTGCGCCGGGCTACATTCGACATGACGGGGCTTCCCCCCACGCCGGAAGAGATCGATGCGTTTGTTGCCGATGGATCCGATCGTGCGTATGAAGCGGTGGTCGAGCGGTTGCTGAACTCCCCGGCATACGGCCAGCGCTGGGCGAGGCATTGGCTGGATATCGTTCGTTACGCCGATTACTACAATCATGTTCCGAAAGAGCGTAAGGAAATTTGGGAACTGACCGAGGCCTGGCGTTATCGCGACTGGGTTGTTGATGCGTTCAATCGCGACCTGCCGTTCGATCAGTTCATCGTCCATCAGATCGCCGGCGATCGGCTGCGCAGTCCTTCGGGCGAAGAGATTTACCCGGAAGGTTTGATTGCGACGACGTTTCTCTCCAACGGCGTCTGGGACTTCGGCGACGCCGACAAGGAAAAAATCGTCAGCGACATGGTTGACGACAACATCGGCGTGATCGGCAAGGCGTTCCTGGGTTTGACGCTCGACTGTGCCCGCTGCCACGATCACAAGTTCGACCCGATCTCCACCGAGGACTACTACGGTCTGGCGGGGATGTTTTATAGTTCGCACATGCTCAAGGCACTCGGAGCCAAGGGCGCCGAATACACGATCAATCGCGTTTCATTGCTGGGACCAGCCGCGCCGGCCAGACGAGTTGAGCAGGAGAAGCGCCTGGCCGAGATCAAGGCGAAGTTGGTCGAACTGGATAAGCAGCCCCAAGCACAGATCGACGCGGCGCGGCGAAGTGAACTCATCGCGGTGCGCGACAGCCTGCAAAAGGAGCAGGCCGATCTGGCGCCGCTCGCGATGGCTGTCATTGATGGGGGCACTCCCGGCGGACTCTTTCCGCGCATTCAGGACGTTCCCATCCACATCCGGGGCAGTTACACGAAACTCGGCCCCGTTGTGCCGCGACGCCTTCCGCGATTCTTCGCCGGCGAAGATCAGCCGGCGATCACCAACGGGAGCGGACGCCTGGAACTGGCGGCCTGGGTGGCATCGCGCGGCAACCCGTTGACCGCGCGGGTGATCGTCAATCGCGTCTGGCAATGGCATTTCGGCGAGGGGCTGGTGCGCACCCCCAGCAACTTCGGCCTGCTCTCGGAGCCGCCCTCGCATCCCGAACTGCTCGACTGGATGGCGGCGCGGTTCATGGAGGACGGCTGGTCGCTGAAGAAGCTCCACCGTCGAATCATGCTGTCGGCAACCTACCGCCAAGGCAGCAATGTCTCCCGCAAAGTTTTCGACAAGGATCCCGAAAACCGGTTGCTCGGTCGATTCACCCCGCGCCGACTGGAAGCCGAGGCGATTCGCGACGCGATTCTTTCGGTGAATGGCCAGCTCGATCTCACCCCGGGCGGCCCGGCTGGCGACGACTTCACGATACGCCGCCGGTCGCTCTATGTGCAAACGGCCCGTTTTCAGCGCGGCAGTTACGCCAACTTGTTCGATGCGGCGAACTCCGATGCCTCGACCGAGAAACGAGCCATCAGCACCGTGGCGCCGCAGGCTCTATTGCTGCTCAATGATCCATGGATCCACGAGCAAGCCCGTCATTTGGCGCAGCGGCTGCTGCGCGACGTTCCGCAAGACAATGCGGCGCGAATCGGTCGCGGATATCGTTTGCTGTTCGGCCGCGCCCCGAACGATGCCGAACGGACGATCGCGCAACAGATCATCGCGGGAGGCGACCCGGCTGTGCCGGACGGCGGCTGGAACGACTTGGCGCATGTCCTGTTGTGCGGCAACGAATTCATCTACATCGACTAGGAGTCGCAGGCAGACTTGGGAAACACTATGAACCTGACATCACGACGCACATGGTTGCAGCAATTCGGCTGTGGATTCGGAACGCTGGCCTTGGCGGATTTGCTGGCGGGCGAAGGTCGGGCGGAGACCGCCGCCGGGCGCGCGGCCAACCCGTTTTCCGTGTTGCCGCCGCATCACGAGCCGCGCGCCAAGCGCGTCATCTTCCTCTATATGCCGGGCGGGCCGTCGCACGTCGATTTGCTCGATCCCAAGCCGCGACTGGCGACCGACAATGGGAAGCCGTTGCCGTTCGAGAAACCCAAGCTGGAACGCACGAAGACCGGGAATCTGCTGGCGTCCCCCTGGAAGTTCGCCCGCCACGGGCAATCGGGCATCGAAGTAAGTGAGCTGTTGCCAGGACTCGCGTCGCGAATTGACGATGTGTGCGTAATCCGCTCGATGGTCGCCGACAATATCAATCACACGGGCGCCGCACTCCAGATGTGTACCGGCGAACAGGCGTTTTCGCGGCCGAGCATGGGATCGTGGCTGACGTACGGACTGGGGACCGAAAATCAGAATCTGCCGGGCTTCGTGGTCGTCTCTCCCACCCCGGTGTTTCAGGGAGCCCAGCTCTGGGCGTCCAGTTTTCTTCCCAGTGCGTACCAAGGAACGCTGGTTCGCGATCTGAAGAACCCGATCGCCAATCTTGGCGCGGCAGGCGGCAGCGAACGACAACGCGCCAAGCTCGACGCCCTGAAGAAACTCAACGAACTGCATCGCCACGACCGCGAGCAGAACAGCCAGCTCGATGCCCGCATCTCCTCGTTCGAACTCGCGTTCCAGATGCAGCGTTCGGCCCCCGAGGCGTTCGATCTGTCGGCCGAGACCGCGGCCACGCACAAGCTTTACGGGACCGACAGGCCGGAGTCGGAGCTATTCGGGCGGCAGTGCCTGCTCGCACGGCGGCTCGTCGAACGGGGCGTGCGGTTTGTGCAATTGTTTGACGCTCCCATCAACAACGCATGGGATCAGCACAGCGATCTGCGCACGAACCTGCCGAAGCGATGCCAGGCGGTGGACCAGCCGATTGCCGCTTTGCTAACGGATCTGAAGTCCCGCGGCCTGCTCGAGGACACGCTCGTGGTTTGGGGCGGCGAGTTTGGCCGGTCGCCGACGGCCGAAGGGAACAACGGCCGCGAACATCATCCGTTTGGCTTTACCATGTGGATGGCCGGCGGCGGCGTGCGCGGGGGCATGACGCACGGCGCGACCGACGAATTCGGCTGGCACACGGTGGAAAACAAGGTGCACGTGCATGATTTGCACGCCACGATCCTGTACCTCATGGGCCTGGATCACGAACGCCTGACATTCCGCTTCGGCGGCCGCGACTACCGCCTGACCGACGTGCATGGCAACGTCGTGAAGGAAATCCTTGCGTGAACACCAAACCCCTCACTCCCTGCCACCCGCCCGCATTCTGACCGCTTCCGGTGCGGCGGGCGCGAAAGCAAATTCTTGCATTTTAACTTTCCATGAGGTGTTCGCAGCGAACAGGTGGCAGTGATTACAAATTCCTGCAGTATTACTGTGACCCCCCATGCTGGAACGCATTCGATGAAGACCCTCACTAACATCACTCTCGCCATCGCCATCGCCTTGCTTGTTCCCGTCGGCGCAGACGCCCAGGAGCCAGCCGACGCGAAGTTCGTCGAAGTTTTTTTGCAGTCTCACTGCGTGAGATGCCACAATGCGGATAAGAAGAAAGGCAAGCTGAATCTTGACGATCTTGGAACGAACCTGGCTGCGGGACGAGCCAGTTTCGCGGCGGCGTTGAAGGCATTGGAAGCGGGAGATATGCCGCCCGAGGACGAACCCCGGCCCGCCCCGGCCGCTGTCCGTCGCGTGACAAAATGGTTGCAACAAGGACTTACCGCGTTGCCGCCAGCGCCGGCTGATACGGCTAAGACAGAGGTCCAGCCTGACGCAGGAAACCATCTTCCGCACGCGCTGTTGTTTGGCGGCAAGCCCGGCCCGAGCGTGCCGCCGCCGCCGCGACTGTGGCGGCTTTCGCCTGCCGGTTATTCGGCGGGACTGCTCCGGTCCCTGCGGGTTAAATCTCAAAATGTTTCCCAACCGTTTGCGCTGCGTTCCGACCCCGGCATCAAAGACTATTCGGCGTTGTATTGGCTCGACGAGGGTAGCACCGACTTGCTGATCCGGAACGCCGAGAAAATCGTGGGTGCGATCACCAGCCATAAATTGTCTAAAGGAGGCTCGGGTCAGGTTTCGATGGCTAGATCTGGCGGCCAAGCCCAGGCCTTTGAGGAGTTCGCTCCACTGCTGCATCCGACTGTCGCTCCGAAGAGGGAACAACTCGAAACCGCCATCCGCGTGCTCTATCGGAATGCCCTGGTGCGTGAGCCATCGGCCGAGGAAACCGGGTCGCTGATTCAGCTTTACCACGAGGCTTCCAAGTCGCCCGGGGACCCGGTCTCCGCCAGCAAGACGATGCTCATGGCACCGCTCCTCTCGCCGGAGGTGCTGCACCGCTTCGAGATCGGTCGCGGAGCCGAGGTGCGGCCGGGCGTTCGCATGCTTTCGCCGGACGAACTTGCCTTCGCACTCAGTCTGGCTTTCTCGGGCGAGCGCGAGCCGGGGCTTTTCGCGGCCGCCACGTCAGGCGGACTCAAGACGCGCGAAGATGTCGAGAAACACGTCCGCCGGATTCTGGATGACCCGGAGATTTACAAGCCGCGCATTCTCGGGTTCTTCCATGAGTACTTCGGCTACGACCGAGCCCCCGAGGTCTGCAAGGACGCCCAGCCCGACTACGTCCACAACGCCGATCAGTTGGTCCTCGATACGAACATGCTTGTGTTGAGCATCCTGGAGAAAGACCAGAACGTGCTCAAGGAACTGCTCACCACGCCCAAGTCATTCGTCAACAGCGGCTGGTTCAAACGTGACGGTGTTCCCGCGAGCTGGAATCGTAACGATGTGACGCTGGATAAGTATCTCTCGAACAACATCGGTTCGAGATTGGATTTCTATGCGACGGACAAAGCGAATACGCCCAAACGCCCGAAGGACAAAAGTAAAGATGGTGTCGAGGCCGCCTACGGGCTGAAGGAATGGCCGACAAACCAGCCGGTCGATTTGCCAAGCGACCGCATCGGCATTTTGATGCAGCCAAGTTGGCAGGTCGCCTGGTCGTCGAACTTCTTCAATGACCCCGTGCGCCGCGGACTCTGGATTCGGGAACATCTGCTGGGCCACTCCGTGCCGCAAGTTCCGGTCGGCGTCGTCATTGTGCTGCCCGACGATCCCACGCAGACTCTGCGTCAGCGAATGCAGATCACCAAAGATGTGAAGTGCTGGAGTTGTCATCAGAAGATCGATGACTTGGGATTCCCGTTCGAGGCTTTCGACCACTTCGGCCGCCCGCGTGACGTCGAGAAGCTGGCCGACGACGCGGCGATTGCCAAGAACAAAGCCAACGCCAGCCGGCAGTATGCCAAAGGCGAGAAGAGGCCGGAGAAGCTTCCCGAGTATCGCAAGTTGCCGTTCGACAGCACGGGAATCATCTACGCCAGCGGCGATCCGAAGCTCGATGGCCCCGTCAAGAACGCCCAGGAAATGATCCGCCGACTGGCTGAGTCAGACCGTGTGCGGCAGGTCTTCATCCGGTTCGTCTTCCGCTATTTCATGGGCCGCAACGAGACGGTCGGTGACGCCGCCACACTGCAAGAGGCTGACAATATCTACGTCAAAAGCGGCGGCAGCTTCAAGGCGCTGGTCGTGTCGCTGTTGACTTCAGAAGCATTCCTCTATCGAGCCGTACCTGTCCAACCAAACAAGCAAATCCAGCTAAACAAGCAAGCCACTAACTCACCTGCAAAATCCACACGCTAACAAGAAAACTCCCATGAACATCATCGACCGCAGATCATTCCTCAAAAACGCCACCCTCGGTGCCGGAGCCGTTGTCCTGCAGCCTGTGCTTCGAAGCCTGGCAGCCGAGGCCAACGGCAAAGCCGCCCCGCGGAGGATTGTCTTCTTCCTCGAAGGCAACGGCATGAGCCCCGACCACATCCAGCCGCTGGGACTGGAACGCCCAGGGAACGGGAGCGACAAGCTGATCGACGATTCCCTGGCGAAGTACAAACTGCCCGATCCGATCGGTGCCCTGTCTCCCTTCAGGGACCGCATGACGATCATTCAGGGACTTTC
Organism: Verrucomicrobiota bacterium; assembly: GCA_014189875.1. Taxonomy (GTDB): domain Bacteria; phylum Verrucomicrobiota; class Verrucomicrobiia; order Chthoniobacterales; family Chthoniobacteraceae; genus SXWH01. The sequence continues at coordinate 11,117 of BJFP01000107.1, forward strand.
TCACAAGATCGCTTCGGGGCGCGGTCACTCGCCGGAGTATGGATCTCTGGGTTGCTACAGCGGCGCGGCGGGCCCGATCGCGCAGACGATCGACGCGGCGCTGGCGGCCAAATTGCCGAGCGTCGTGCCTCATCTTGGTTTGGCTCTGACTCCCGATGCCAACCAGATCGTCAGCTATTCCAGTTCGGTCACGTCCAAAGGAAAGCCGCTTCCGTACCATTGCCAGGCGGAACTCGCCTTCCAGTCGCTGTTCGGCAGCGCAGCCGGCGGAGAGGCTGCCAAGATTCCGTTCCTGCGGCAGAAGCTGATGGATTATATGAGCGCGGATATTAAGCGAGTCCAATCGCGGTTGGCTGGACCGGAGCGTGAGAGCCTCGATCGGTATCTCGAAGCCTACGAGTCCATGCTGGACCGTCAGCACGGCATCGCTGGCATGCAGGACGTATTGAGAGCGAACATGCCGAATACCGACAAGTTCAAAAGCACGGCCGAGACCGACCGCCTCGAAGCGCAGTGCGACATGGCCGTCAGTTCGTTGCTGTCGGGCCTGACCAATGTGGTCACGATCGCTGCCTGTACGGGGAACAGTTACATGAAGTGGAACAGCCTGGGCATCTCGCTTGCTACCAACGCCATCGGCCACGGTGGGGGCGAGAATGGAAAGACATCTGATGAACTGCTGAGAATCATTCGATCGTTCCATGCGGAGCGGATCGCCGCCTTGGCGAAGAAACTGGACGCCGTCAAGGAAGGGAACGGCACGGTGCTCGACAACACGTTGATCGTGTACATGAGCGATTTTGGAGACCGGCATCACCCGTCGTACACGCAATGGCCCGTTGTGCTCATCGGCAACCTGGGCGGCAAGCTAAAGACCAACGGACGATTCCTGGAATATCCTCGCTACGGTGTCAAAGGACATCGAACCATAGGGACTTTGTATCAAGGGCTGCTCCACGCGGTGGGGGACAAGCGCGAGCAGTTCAACAACGTCGATCTGGCACTCGACAAGAGCGCCACGCAGGGGCCGCTGTCTGACATTTTGGCATAGAAGGATAAGTCATGTTCTCCCGACGAGAGATCCATCGCGCAGCCGCTGCCCTGGTGGCCTTCGTGCTGCTTGGCGTGCACCAAGCGGCTCACGCACAAGATCTGAAGCCGACATCGCTCACGGTCGAGCAGGCGACGGAAATCGTTGCCGGCAAAAGCGCGGTATCGCTCGACGGTGTTACCGAACTGGGCGTGGACGTGGCGCAGGTCCTCAGTCAGTACGGCAAGGGCGATCTCCGGCTC
>BJFP01000108.1 GCA_014189875.1 Verrucomicrobiota bacterium
GATGAAGACCGGCCAGATCCCCGAAGTCACCCCCGAAGCTTGGGCTAAAGCTCAGAAGCAGCGTTCCGAACCAAAGGCTGCTGCATAAGTTCCGTAGCTGTTCGGCTACGCAATCTACACCTCCAGCGACCCGATCCGCTCGCGCATCATCTGCCGGTCAAGGAAAACATTACGGCACCGTGGAGCCCGCTTACCCTTGAACGGTGCGATGTGCGTTTCCACCTCCGCCCCGGTGAAGCGCGGGGTGATGTATTGGGGGCAGTTCCAGTCGAAGCTCACCACTTCGATGAGGAAGAGGCGCTCGATTTTGCTGCGCAGTTCGGACGTGGGCGTGAGTTGATCGGCGAGGGCGGGGTGCTCGCGGGCGTCGAAAAAAGTTCTCCCTTCCTACTGGCTGCAGGAATTTGCTTTCGCGCCCGCCGTATCATGGACAGGCGCCGACAGTGAGGTTGATTTCACAGCCACTGCGACACCTTATTGCACGACGCCGCGCCCGGGTGCCGGGAGATTTGCCATGGCCCTGTGGATCGCATCACGCGCGCCCTGCCATTGCCCCTGCAAGGCAGCCGTCATGCAGTGGGGCGCAATCCGATCGAGCAATGCAAGCCGGGCCTTCAACTCCGCGGCATGAGTCCCGGGGTCCGGCATCTGGTAGGCAGGGAGGAATCCCGCGCTCGAAAATCCGGTGCTCACATTTGCCAGCGGTTGCTCCGTGAGGCGCCCGAGAAAATTCGCCCTCGCATGGACCTCCATGTTCTCGCTGAAAAGCCGCGCCACATTTCCCGAAACTGCCGGATCCTTGTAACTCAATCCCCTCAATATTTTTGGATTACCGGCAATCTGCCTGGCGACATCCGGGTTCGCGAACAACCGCTCCACCGCCGCCCCCCGGACGTCCTGCGGCAGGTCGCCGAGCGCCTGGATAACTTGAATCGCAGATCTCACGTTGTTCTGCACGAGTTGTTCCGCCACGGGAATGAGTTCCGGGGCCTTGAAGTGGCGAAGCGCCTCGATGACGATGTTTGCAGCATCGCCCTGTTTCTGTGGCATGGAAGCCAGCTTTTGGATGATTTCGATTGCCTCAGCCTTGAAAGTGCCCGGGGACTTCGACTCCAATTGTTGAATCAAGATCCCTACATCTGACAGTCGCGTCGTGGACCCCATCACCTCGCGTGTTATCTGGAGTGATTCGTTTCCCGGCCAGTCACCAAGGGCATTTAGCATCGCATGGCGGAGCGAGGGCGACATCGTGACCTTGCCATTTGCCACCATATATCCGCCGCCAAGGCTCACATCCTGCCCTGCGCGGAGATAGTCACGTACCGCCTGCAATCCAGCCGGGCCTTGCTGGCGGAGCTGGTCAATCAACCGGGTTACAGCGGCGTTCCGCTGATCAGGTTTCATCCCGGAGAAGGATGCGATCGTGTCGTGCATCAACCCGGCTGGAGATTTCTCTGCCGATGCATCCCCTGCCACCTTCCCGCGGGATTCATCACCGGGTGACGCCAGCACGACCGGGCGCCCTGCCCGCCCCGCAACGTCCGATCCTCCTTCATCGTGGTAGCCATCGCCCCTCTTGAGCGGGCCCTCGCCGTTCTCATCGGGCGCGATATCCGGCGACATTTGCCAGAAAATGATTGAAGTCACCACCAATACGCCGAGGCATCCGAAGAGAATAGGGACTTTTTTGTGGCTCATTGTTCCATGCAACCCTGCCGTGCGCCCGTATTCAAGCAAAGAACGCGTACGGCCACCCGGGCTGCGGGATTTCTTCGAGCCTCGCTTGACCGGAGTGCGTCAGATGGAGCGGCTTGCGCATACTTTCGAAGTGTCTCCTGTGTCCGGGGCCTCCGCTCACTTCACGGTCTTCACAAACTCCAGCCAGTCGGCTTCAAACTCATCGAGCGGCTTGCCATACACTTTTTCCAAGGTGCGAATCCCCGCGGGGTCAGTCGCATAATTTTCGCAATACTGTGCGTACCAAGGAAACAGAAGTTGCCTGCGTTGCAGAAAGAAGAAGACGTGGCGGGACATTGCATAGGCGACGTTGGCATCCTCCGCGAAGCACCGGTCGCTGTTTTCAAACAGGGTGCGCAATGGAAAAGTTTTTTTGGCGGCCAGGGCGTTTCTCAGGATCGGCAAACGCCAGTTCATCAGGCCTTCGAGCCAGTCTTCCTTTGGATCGGACGCCTCGTAGAGAGACCCCAGTCCTTCGCGCACCCACGCGGGATGCAACTGGCCCCGCGCTTCCATGTCCGAAAAATGCAGGGCATGCGTGAACTCATGCGCGACCGTTCCGGAGCCGGTGGCAAGGTTGATGGTGAGGGTTCGATTGGCAGGGTTGTAGAATCCGGCAGATGTCTTTTTTCCGCCCAGCTTCCTCACGAAATCGTCCATGCTGGCAGGAATGACAACAATGAAGGCGCCCGTGGGTTTGTTCTTAAAAAGTGTTTTTCCCAGCAGATCCGAGACTGTGCGACAAACATCAGTCACCTTCGTGGCATTGTCTTTGGCACCGCCGCCGATCACGATGTATGGGCTATCCGTCTCGGACAACACCTTGTAACCCTCTCCCAGCGTCCTCAGAAATTCCGCAGTCGTGTCCCTGATGAAATCGGCTGCGAGCCTGTCCTTGTTCGCAAGCAGCGCCCCGAACGCTTTTTCCCCACGGATGGAGTCCATCGCCTTGTCTGTCGTGAGTTGGAAAAAATTGATGAAGCCGGCGTCCATTGCCCTGCTCAAGAACGAGAGCGCCTCCGCCTTGTCCCCCCGCAGCGCGCATTCGCGGGCGTTGAGATAACGGGTGTATGAGTAGCCCAGCGCCGCCGGTTCCCCCCGTCGCGGAACTGCCTGGCCTGCTTTCAACCTCGCAATAAAGTCGCTGCTGGAAGGGTCCAGCTTGTCCATGGAGAGCGTGACAGGGCCGCCCTTCGCAGGCTTCAGCCGTATGCCCTGTTCGTTCAGTTCCAGCAACTCGGCGGGGATTTCCTCCCCGTCCCGTGTCTTCCAGTTTCGGAACAGGCCAAACTCGATCTGGCACAGCACCTTGCTGTTGTTTTGCCTGTGCTTGATGAATGAGGCGAAGGAAATCTCCCAATTCTGCCACCGCCCCGGGTCATGGATGATGAATCGCCCGGAGACGAGATCGTAACCGATCAGCAGGACGATATGATCGAATGACGCAGCAACCGGCCTTGCCTGATAGTGCCCACTCACGCCGAGCAGAACGGGGTGATTCCTCCGCAGGCATGCCAGCAGACGCATTCGCTCCACGAAAAAATCCTCTTCCGTGACGCCTGGCCAGCTATCCTCCGACGCGATCTTCAGATCCAGCTTCTTGATGACGGAAACCAGTTCCTCGGCGTGGCAGCCCCGCTTGCCGCCCAAGCCGGACAGTTCGTTGACCTTGTCCTGCGACACCGGCCTGCCCAGAAATGTGGAAAGCATCTCGATGCAGGCTTCGCCGCAATAGTCCGGTTTCTGCCGCACGTATGGGACGTCCAAGATGTGAAGGGGCTTTGTGACCGGGTAGAGCACGGCTTCCCGGGTATCCGCGAGGGGGAGCGCGACGGGTTTCCCCTCGGTATCCTTTCCCGAAAAGTGAAGGTTCTCAAACGACGATACGACGAGGAAGCTGCTCTTGCCGTCCATGGAGGTCAACCGGGCGCATCGGTCCCCGGTTTGAAAGTCGAGCGTGAAGCCCGTGACCGTGTCCCTGGGCACTCGCCGGGTCTTGCCGTCTTCCTGCAGCACCAGAATGGAATCCGTCGTGAGACGGAGAATCGTTCCCTTGACGGCGGAGCCGGTGGACAGGGCGATGTCGTCCGCCATGCCGATGCGTGCCGCAAACAGAAAAAGCGTCAGACCCCATGCCATCCATTTCATACGTGACCATCCGATTCCGCAGGCGGGCAAGCCCGGCAGCCCGTGTCCTGCATCAAGCGGTGGATTCCGGTCGCGGGCAACAAGCCCTTTTGCCGGCAGCTTCGCGCGAACTACGGGGGCGGCGTGCGGCAGGCTATTCATTGCGACATTGACCACGCTGTTAGCGGCGCGGCTGGAAGATGACTTCCGAAAGAGCGGTGAGCGGGAAGCTCAGCTCACCGAGCGCCGCGCTTTGGCAGGTGATGTTTCCGTCCACGAGCTTGAACGACCGCACAGTGAGGGCGCCGCGGTCTGCCAGACGCAGGCGGATGCCGTCCGGGCCAGGCGTGGCGGCGCCGGCAAACTCGACCATCACGATACGCGGGAACGGGAGTTCAAGGACGCCGACATCGGATTTGAGATGGAGTTCTGCCGAGTCAGCGCTCTCGACGGTCCCCTCCGCCTCGTCCCCATTCAGGAGCGAGACGATATCGGACCGTGCCGGTGCCGGCGCCTCCGCCGGGCCCGGTTCCCCGACTGTGGCCGGGGCGGCTGGTTCCACCGGTTTGGGCTCCACCTTTTCGTCCGCCGGCTCCGGCTCATCGTCCGGGGCCTTGGATTTTGAAAGGCGGGGCATCGGGCCGACCCAGGGCGAGATCCAAAGATTCGACAGGACGCCACCTGCACCGTTCGATACTATCAAAATGTCATTGCCCGTGAGCGGGACGAACTTGCCGGTGCGAGGGCGGTATTGCGCAACGACCTTTCCATCCACAAACACGGCGATCTGGCGCGTCTTGCGATCGACGAGAAAGCGGAAATGCCGCGGCCTGCCTTCGGGAACGGCAGGCTCGCCAAATTGAATGACTTGCCGCCCCGCGGCAAATCCTTGCAAGCCTTGATCGTAGACACTGATCCCCACTCCAGTGCCGGAAATCATGATCCCGCGGTCCAGCTCCCCTCCAGGGAAGAGCCTCAGCGTGTATCCGAGTTGTCTGTTCGATGACGAGAAGTCGAACGCGACCTCCACTTTGTCCGACACGGCATTGAGGCTGCGCGCGATGTTCCACGGCTGCCCTGAGGCGATGGAAAATGCCCCGTCGAGGTTTCGCCACAGATTTCGTTCGTCCGGGCTGCCGCCGGCGGTGCCACTCACGCTATTCCACCCGCCGCCCCCGAACCGGATTGTGACGCCTGCGCGGCGCACCGTCCCTGCGGCCGCGTTCGGTTTTGCCGCCAGCCCCTTTAGCCACACGTTGCTGTCGCCTCCATCCCACACCGGCGTCTCGCGAAGGGGCGCAAAGTAGAGGTTTTTCAGATGAGCCCGGTCTATTTTCACTTCGCCAGCAAACGATGACTTGAAAGTCAACCGCTCGCGATCGAGCTGGCCCAGGACGCCTGGGAGCCAGTCCCCATTGCGCAGGCGGATCGCCCCGGCCATCGGGGGCGTCTCCGTTTTGGTTCCCGTCGCAAGCTGCACGGCCGCGAGTTCCTGGGGTCCAAATTCCACCTGCCGGGCCCCATTCGCGGTCTTCCATTTCACCACCCCGTCCGGCCCCGCGCTCACGATCGTGCCGCGCATCTCGTCACCATTCTTGAAAATGATCCGCGTGCCGCCGTCGGTCGCGGCCCTTTGCGCCGCAGCGAGGCGGTGGGGAAACTCGATCGAGCCCACCAGCGCGACAGGCAGGGCGAGATCGCCGGCAAAGGAAGTTTTCATCGTGATCTGCCCGTCATGCATCTCGATGCCTGCCACATCGAATCCGCCCCGTTTCGAAAGTTGCACCCTGGCCACCGCAGGCTGGTCGGAATTCGGCGCGTCGTTCCCGGCCAGCCGGATGAGCAGCGGCTCCCGGCGCGCAAATTCCTTCCCACCAAAGCGGACCGTATCCTGGCTCACTCCTTCCAAGGCGCCGACTACCCGGCCCTGGCCCCCCGAGGAAAGGATGTCCTTCCCGGCATCCTCGGGCTTTCCATCGGGCTCCGTGGTCCCATCCCACGGGAGAATCCGCATCTTTGAAACAGACCATTCGGAAAGAGCCCCGGTGCTGTTCCCGAACGGTTGCAGCACGATCGTTCCGGCCGGGCTCACCTCCTTGCTCACCGGCAGGGTCAGTTCATCCACCTTGGTGCCGTTCATCATCAGGATGAATTTGCCTGATCGCCTGTCGAGAAGGATTCGATGACGGACCATTTTGGGGTTCTTGATGTCCACCTTCTTCGGCTCGTTGAAAGGCGGCCCGAAAGCCGTGCCGTCGAAGGTCCTTACGAAAAGGTTGTTCCTCGAAATTTGAACGGAAACGCCTCCTGCCGTCTGGCTGTTTGCCTGCCCCCCGGTAGCCAGCGCAAACGACACGCCGGCGTTTTGTTGCTTCGGATCGCTGATGGTAAATTCCAAATCCAGCTTCTCCGGCAGCAACTCGAACCGCTTGGCAAACCGGGTGCCCTGGGGCCTCTTGAAGAGCGCCCCATCGCGGTATTCCCAGCCATTCGTGCCCTCCCATCCGGCGAGTCCCGTGGCGCTATGAGGGCCATCATAGGTATCCGGCGGGGTGGACGGGCCAACGAGGAGCCACTGAACCTTGCCGCGATCCACTTCCACGGCCGAGTTTGCACCGAGACGGAATTGCAATTTGCCATTCTCGAAACCGGTGAGATCGCCAGTGAGGGCCGCGGCGCCGGACATCTGCAAGGTGGCATTTGCCTTCACCTCCGGCTTCGCGGAACCGTCGTCCAAGACAATGCGACGGATTTCGCCGATGGGGAAAGTCATCGGCTCCCGGACATCCTTTCGCTGCCAGGTGATTTCGCCTCCGCCGAGCCCTTTCAGGCGCCCGTGAAGGCGGGTGTCATCGGTAAATTCAAGCACCTGTCCGTCCACCGGGTCCGCCTGTGGAGGGTTCTCCGGCTTGCCGCCGACGGGGGGCTTCACGACAACATTGTCGTTCACGATCTCAAGATTATTCCCCGAGCCGACTAGGGCGCTGTAAGGCGCGCCCAATTTTCCCGCATCCAGGGGCAATGACAGGCCGAGATTCCGCAAAATCCCTCCCTCATCCGTCGGCATTACGCCCGGTTGTTGTACGCCCGGTTGAAGTCGGACTGCGGCCCGAACCCTGCCTGCTTCGACCCTGCCCACTTCGACCTTGCCCGCTTCAGCCTTGCCCGCTTCGACCTTGCCTGCTTCGACCTTGCCTGCTTCGACCTTGCCTGCTTCGACCTTGCCCGCTTCGACCTTGCCCGCTTCGGCGGCAGAGGCGGCCTGCGTGAAAAGCGCGATAGTGGAAAACGCGCAGGCAATTGCCCGGGCTGTAAAAAACGGAGAGATGATGTTCATGGGATGAAAGGAACCAGAGCGTATTTCACAGACCAACGATCTTCAATAAACTTAGTCCGTATATTCGATGACTGACCGGACTCCTCATTTACCGACGAATCCACGGGATGTCCGGGTGAACCAGCGTCTTCTCAATGAAGGCCAGCACCGGCTCGCCCCCATCCAGTTGCCGCAACCCGCAGCGAAGCGCATGGAGGCGACGAGGACGAATGTCGAATGACGACTTTTGCATGTCAAACCGACTGAACTTCGGACTACGCACTTCAGCGGTCGCACTTTTCCCCCGCCAGGCTACGACCGGGGGCGCTTCATCCCGCATCCGTTCGTGTCATCCGCGGGCCGTTCTCTTCAGCCCCAAAGCAAGCGGGATATTCCAGCCCAGCGGCAAGCGACGCAGGAGCGCAGCCCTGGGGCGGGCCAGCGGTGAACAGAATCGGCGACGCGAGCAGCCCGACCAAATGATGGAACACTTGCGGGATGGCATGACGGGCTCACGGTCGGCATCACAGAAAAATCGGCGGGCAATTTTAATCCATGTGCCCGCGCTCGACATTCCGCCCGCCTCCATTCACAACGCGCGCATGGCAGCCCCTGCGACGTTTGATTCCTTCTCGGCAGAGCTTTCGCGGCTCACCGGCATCTTCGAGAAGAACCTCAGTCACTACAAGAAGGCCGGCTACGACGAGGCGAGCCTGCGGCAGGAGTTCCTGAACCCGCTCTTCTCCGCGCTCGGCTGGGACGTGGAGAACAAGGCCGGCCACATCCCGCAGAAGCGCGAGGTCGAGGTCGAGAGCCGCACGCAGATCGGCGGACGGGCGAAGCGCGCGGACTACCTCTTCCGCACCGACGGGCGCGACCGCTTCGTGTGCGAGGCGAAGAAGCCCGCGGACGATCTCGGCGACCGCCCCGCCTTCCAGGCCAAGCGTTACGCTTGGAACAAGGGTCTCCCGCTCGCCGTCCTCACCGATTTCGAGGAGATGAAAATCTACGTCGTCGGCGGCAAGCCCCACGCCGACGAGCCGCATGTAGGCGAATGGAAGACCTGGCACTTCAAACAATATCCGCTCATCGCGCAGGAGATGTGGGATCTTCTCTCCCGTGAAAAGGTCGCGGGCGGCGCGATTGATGCCGCGCTCGATGCGCTGCCGAAGAAGAAACCCACCGGCAAGGGCAAGGCGAAGCAGCAATGGCTCATCCGACCCGACCGCTCCCGCGCGCTCGATCACGATTTCCTGGAGTTCCTCGACGAGACGCGGCGCGACCTTGCATCCGATCTCTACAAGCACAACGACCACGCTGCGCTGCTGGAGGGCAACCTTCTCAACGAATCCGTCCAGTGCATCCTCGACCGCATCCTCTTTCTCCGCATCTGCGAGGATCGCGATATTGATACGGGCGCGACGCTGCATTCCATCGTCGAAACATGGCGAAGGAACTATGGCCACGACGAGGGGCGCAAGTTCCGGCAGGAGAGCATGCGCCTGCGGGAGGATTCCACCTTCGACCTCGACGACGATGCGCGCAGTGGCGGCGGGGGCACTGGCAGCACTGGTGGGAGCAGAATCGCCGCACCTCGCGAATCGTTGTGGTATGCCATCGTCCGCCACTTCCGCGCGCTGGATCGCCGCCCGGCTTCGCATGTCCCGTATTTCAATGGGAACATCTTCAAGCTGCACGGGTGCGAGCGGCTGTTCGTCAGCGACGAATGGCTTGCGGGTTTCATCGGCGAACTGAGCAGCGACGAGACGCCGTATCTCTTCAACGTCATCCCCGTGGAAATCCTCGGCAGCGTCTATGAGCGCTTCCTTGGGAAAATCGTGCGCCCGCACGGCAAAGGCATCATCGTCGAGGAAAAGCCCGAGGTGCGGAAAGCAGGCGGCGTCTATTACACCCCGCGCTACATCGTGGATTACATCGTCGAGCAGACGGTCGGGAAACTCGTCGAAGGCATCGCGCCGGAGAAATCGCTCGTCCTGCGCATCCTCGATCCCGCGTGCGGCTCCGGCAGCTTCCTCATCCGCGCCTTTGAGCGCGTGTGCGAGCACTGGCAGGAGTGGCTCACCGCGCAACTGCCAAAGGAAAAGACCGCCCGTGCTGCTTGGGAAAAGAAACACCGCAAGCTCTGCTGGGTGGATGCCGAGACCGGCGACATCCACCTCACCGTGGACCTCAAGCGCCGCATCCTCACCGAGAACATCTACGGCGTGGACCTCGACAGCGCCGCCGTGGAAGTCACCCAGCTCTCGCTCTACCTGAAGATGCTGGAGAACGAAAACCGCACCACGCTCCAGCGCGAGCGCGAACTCTTTGCCGACGAAATCGCCCTACTCCCGCCCTTGCATGACAACATCAAGTGCGGCAATTCCCTCATCGCCTCCGATTTCTCGATGATGTCCGAGGACCTCGTCCGCGTGAACGCCTTCGACTGGGACGTGCAGTTCCGCGACACCATGAAGGCGGGCGGCTTCGACGCGGTGATTGGGAATCCGCCATGGCTTTACTCTGCGGCAAAGGACGCAGTCGGCTATTTCAATGAGCGCTACCGACTCAGCGAATACCAAACTGACTTCTACACATACTTCATCGAAAGAGCATTGAGCCTGACAAAGCTCCACGGTTATTTCTCGTTCGTCGTGTCTGATTCATGGTTGAAAGCAGAAAGCTTCTCGAAACTCAGAGGCCACCTTTTGACTAGCCACCGCCTCGTGCGCCTCGCGATGTTTACGTTTCCTCCATTTGAAGGAGCAACGATCGAGAGTTCGATCGTTGCTTTGGAGAAAGGGGGAACGCCGTCAACGATACCGATGGATCTTTTCACGGAGCCGGCACTATGCAGCAAGGTCAACGACATCAAACCTGCCGCAGCAGCTACTCGTGGGATGATCGACCCTCGCCAGTCGGATATTTCAGAGGCTCTCGTGGCGAAGCTCGAAATGGGAAGCGAACCACTGGAAAAGTTTGCCGAGGTCAACCGAGGAATCCACGCGTATCGAACGGATGGATACGGGAAATCGAAATTCACTTCCGGCCCGCAGACAAAGCGCGACAAAGAAGCACAGTCCTATCATGCGACAAAAGCCATAGATGCTACTTACCTTCCTGAATTGAAGGGCAAAGATGTGTTCCGCTTCGAGCATGTGCCAACGGGTAATTTCCTTTCCTATGGAGCTTGGCTCGCCGAACCGCGTGAACCGAAGTATTTCCGAAATCCGAAGATTACGATCCGCAAGGTGCTGGGAAGAAAACTCCACGGTAGCTACTTGGCTGATCCCGTTGCGCTGGATCAATCTCTCTATGTTCTGATCTCTCCTGCGAACGATGTTCGACAGCTAAAGTTTCTACTCGGGATTCTCCTTTCGAGCATCGGGGCGTGGTATCTGCGAACCAAATACGCCATCTACGACACTCTTTATCCGTGGTATACGCGCAAGCAATTGGTTGCGTTCCCGGTCAAGTCCGACAAAGCGCGGCACGACAAGCTGGTGATGCTGGTGGAGAAGATGCTGGCATTGACGCCGAAGCTGAGGGCGGCGAAGACGGAAGCGGAGAAGGCCACGCTGCAAAACGCCGTGAGCAAAACCGACCACGACATTGATGCGCTGGTGTATGAACTCTACGCCCTCACGCCCGAGGAGATCGCGCTGGTGGAGGGAGGGAAATGAGCTACGAACTGACACTGCACGCGAAGGTCGCCCTCGCCGAACGGGAAATCCTTCTCGAATGGATGGAACGCACTTTGGCCGCGCCCGAACTCTGCCTGCCCGATCCCGATGACGCCACCGTGGAGCGCCGCTACCGCCGGATTCCCGAGCACGGCGGGCGGGTCTTGCGCGTGGCCGTGAACACAGCGGTTGAGCCCGAGCGGGTAGTGAGTGTATTCTTTGACCGCAAAATGAAAGGCCGCCTATGAAACTCCACGTGGACAAAAAAGCCGACGCACTCTACCTGCGCCTCGACGATTCCAAGATCATCGAGTCCGACGAAGTCGCGCCCGGCGTGATCCTCGACTACAATGAGAAAAACGAAGTGGTCGGCATCGAAATGCTCCATCTTTCGCGCCGCTCGCATGATCTGGATACGACGGCGTTGCAGTTCGAGGCTGTGTGAGATGAAAGCAACCTACGACCGGGAAACCGACACACTCACCATCACCCTGCGCGAAGTCCGCATCCGCGAGAGCGACGAGGTGCGCCCCGGTGTCATCGCGGACTTCGGCTACGACGGCGACATCGTGCGCTTTGAAGTGCTCGAAGCGTCCAAGCACGTCGAGAATGCCACCGCGATGCAGTTTGCCGTGGCCGGATAGCGAAGCGCATTCAGATTCACGATGCAGTCGCGGTCATCGAAAAAGGCTTTTAATGGCGAAGGACTCTCAGGGAAGGGAGAGGCTTCGCCTGCCAGGAAGACGCGCCGCATTTCCACGCCTCCCCGGCCTCCCAAAGTGAACAAGGCAGCGAAGGTGGCGAAGGTTCCGATGAAACGGGAGTCCCGCGAGTGGCCCGCATCACTGCCCACGGCACTCGAAAGGGATACCTTGCTCACGCCGGAATGGGTGGCCGAAAGCGTGGTGCAGGAGGCGGAACGGTATCTGGGAGCCGACTTGCCGCCGGGCTACGCCGAACGTCTCGCGGCCAAGGCGCATCACCTCTACCCACGGCACAAACACTTTCACAAGATGCTGAACCGCCCCGGCAACCGTGGCCGGCACAATCTCTATGTTTATATGCGCCACTGGACGTGCAGTTGGCTGAAGCGCGAACGCTACGCGCTCTACAAGAAGCTGCCGTGGTCCTTCGCGTTGGGAGTCGCCCTTTATTCGAGACGCGTGCGCACACCGGAACCCGGTCGTTCCAAAGGCGTGAACCAAGGTACAGACTGAGTATCCGCAGTTCTCGCCCGTTCTCGACGATCCGGCCCTCGCCTGCGAAGGAGCGGGCATGTGCAATCACTACCGGAAGGACCAGAAGGTCATCGAGTGGGCCGTGAGGCGGGGAGCGCTGGCGAAGATGATTTGAGCCGTTCAGCAAAGAGTCCTGCATCACGGAGGCGCGGAGCGCCGGTGGAGCGTGACCTCCGGGCACGCTTCTTCGGCGTGGCGCAAGCATTCCATCCGGGAAACGCGCCCGGGAGGTCGCGTTCCACCAGCCGGCACTCCGCGCCGCTCAACTC